>DASVHX010000387.1:0-3948 GCA_036382355.1 Bacteroidales bacterium | reverse complement strand
ATAAAACTTGAAATGAGCCGGACCAAAGCACGTGTGCACGATCAGTTAAACGAGGTTGCTGACGAGATTTCCAGTACGCCCGCAATACCAAATGAACCACCAATCATAGCACCCACCGAAACACCAACCGTTACACCGACCGAAACACCAACAATAACGCCAGCCGAAACACCAACAATAACGCCAGCCGTAACACCAATTCCGGAAATTCAAAAAAGCCCGGAAGGTGAATCCGGCAAATAATAAGTATTGAAGCGCTACGTTAATCAATTTTCAGTAAATTCGCTCTGTATAATTAAGCTGTAACAGGCTGCCGGGCTATCTGGCAAACCAGGAACCTAATACCATAATACGTTATGAAGGCTAAGTCGCTTCTTATTGTTGCTTTTATTTTCACCCTGCCATTTTGCGGAAAATCTCAAAACCGCTATACTGCTGCAGCAGATCAGGCCTTTGCCTCCATGCAGTACAATATTGCAGTAACGAAATACAAAAAAGCATACTCCAAGAGCCGCAGCAAACCTGATAAGGAACGTATATCTTTCCAGATGGCTGAATGCTACAGGATGATCAACAATACCAAAAAAGCGGAGCCTGCCTACAAGCGGCTTACCAAAACCAATTTTGCCGAAAAAAATCCCCTGGTTTTTCTCTATTATGCCCAGGCGCTGAAATCCAACGAAAAATATGCCGATGCCAAAGATGCTTTTACTTCCTATGCCGGAATGGTCCCTGATGATCCCCGGGGAAAGAATGGAGTTGAATCATGCGACCTTGCATTGGAATGGATGGATAGTCCTACAAAATATAGCATCACCAACCAAAAAGTCCTGAATTCAAAAGAAGCAGACTTTTCGCCGACTTATGCCGATAAATTATACACCACGCTCATATTTACTTCTACGCGCGAAGCAGCCACCGGAAAAGCCACAGACAATTGGACCGGACAGAATTTCAGTGATTTATTTGTTTCTAAACTCGATCCAAAAGGAGCTTGGAGCACACCTGTTTTGCTTGAAACCGGGAACGTGATCAATACCGAAGCCAACGAAGGAAATCCAGCGATGAACAGTAAATTCAACAACCTGTATTTTACACGCTGCGGCAACGCCAAAGGAACAAGTCAAGGTTGCCAGATTTTCGTATCACGGAGATCGGGACGCGTGTGGGGCGAAGCAAAACAACTTGCGCTTGGCGGCGACAGCACAAGCGTAATAGGCAATCCGGCAATAAGTCCCGACGAATTGACCATATTCTATTCTGCCGACTTTAAAGGCGGACAAGGTGGAAAGGATCTCTGGATGGCCAGCCGCAAAACGCCATCGGATGCATTCGGGAAACCTTTTAACATGGGACCTGTAGTGAATACACCCGGCGATGAAATGTTTCCTTTTATGCGAAACGACACCATGCTTTATTTCTCAAGCAATGGACATCCCGGTATGGGCGGTCTCGATATCTTCAGAACCACATTCTCGCACGGAACATGGACCAAACCAACAAACCTTCAATTTCCGATGAACTCAAGCGGCGACGACTTTTCTATTGTGTTCAATCCTGAAGAAGACAAAGGATTTATGGCATCCAACCGCAAAGGTGGCAAAGGAAGTGATGATATATACGCGTTTGTCAATCCTCCGCTCCTCTATACCCTGCAAGGCATTGTTAAGGACGACCGCACGCTCCAGTTTATACCCGGCGCCAGCGTAAAACTTGTCGGTTCGGATGGAACGGATGTAGAAGGCAAAACAGACCCCAAGGGTTTCTATAACTTTGGCAAATCGCAAATCAGACCAAATACATCTTACGAACTACTTGTTAGTAAAACAGGCTATTTTAATAAAAAAGCAAAAGAAACTACCGTAGGTCTCGAAAGTAGCAAGGATTTCGTAATCGACTTCAAACTCGAACCCATTCCAGAGAAGCCTATTGTTTTGCCCGATATCCTCTACGATCTGGCAAAATGGGATTTGAAACCGCAATTTCAGGATTCACTGCAAGGCCTCATTAAGACGCTGGACGAGAATGAAACCATTGTTATAGAACTGGCATCGCATACCGATACCCGCGGTACGGATGAGAGTAACGATGTATTATCGCAAAAGCGCGCCGAATCGGTTGTAACATACCTGATCGAACGTGGCATTGCTCCCGATCGCCTTGTCGCCAAAGGTTATGGCGAACGTGTTCCACGCATGCTCAGCAAAAACATGACACGCGAAGGATTTAACTTTAAAACAGGTACTATACTTACACAGGCATTTATCGATTCCCTGAAAACAACACCGGAAAAAGAAGCTGCTCATGCACTTAACCGCCGCACCGAGTTTCGCGTGCTAAGTAAAGACTATGTACCAAAACCAACCAACGCAAAGTTGGAACCACAAAGAGAAAAAGTAAGTATCCAGATAAACCCGGAAGATAATGTGATGCACTTCACACCAGGTGAAAATAAGAGTATTATCCTGCCATGTATTGTTAATGAATATACCGTGGATATTACGCTGGACGAACAAGACCGTGGCCTGATCTTTTCCATTGACAAAGCTTTGGAAATGCTTAAAAACGGCGCCATAAGCAAAAACGATTTCAGCGGCGATGCCGATAAAATACTTGCCAATGGCTCCATCCTGGATAAATCGGTATTTATTGTAGCCGAAATACGACTTGCCAATAAATCGATATTTGATGTGGAAGCCACCGTATCGCAAAAAGCTAAGGTTCCAGTTTCTATGGGCGAATCTGTTCTGAAAAAATTTGGTGCTTATACATTGGACAAAGAGAAGAAGCAACTTATTTTCAAGTAAAACGTTCTCTGGAATTTGATATTCAGGATGCGACAATAAATTATGGCAGATCAACTAAAATACAACCTGCGTGGCGTTTCCGCTTCCAAGGAAGATGTTCATGCAGCTATCAGCCATATCGACAAAGGTCTTTTTCCTAAAGCTTTCTGCAAGATAATACCTGATCTTTTAGCAGGCGATCCTGAATATTGTACGGTGATGCACGCCGATGGTGCAGGCACCAAATCCTCGCTTGCTTATTTGTATTGGAAAGAAACTGGCGATCTTTCAGTTTGGAAAGGCATTGCGCAGGATGCTGTTGTGATGAATATCGACGATCTGCTTTGTATCGGTGCAACGGATAATATGCTGATATCCTCTACCATCGGCAGAAATAAAAAACTCATTCCAGGAGAAGTTATAAAAGCCATTATAGAAGGTACTGAGGAATTTTTAGCTGGCCTGCGCGATGTGGGAATCGGAATTTACTCTACCGGTGGCGAAACTGCTGATGTTGGGGACCTGGTCCGCACTATAATTGTTGACTCAACTGTAACAGCCCGCATGAAACGCTCATCGGTAATTGATAATGCGCGTATCCGGCCTGGTGATGTAATCGTAGGTCTGGCTTCATTTGGACAAGCCTCTTACGAAAAATCGTATAACGGAGGTATTGGTAGCAACGGTCTGACTTCGGCACGTCATGATGTTTTCAGCCATGTCTATGCTGAAAAATATCCGGAAAGCTTTGATAATGAGCTTCCTAAAGAAGTTATTTATTGCGGCAGTATGAATCTTACCGATCCAACCGATGTTCCAGGTGTAGATGCAGGCAAACTGGTCCTCTCTCCTACCCGCACTTATGCCCCGGTTATTAAAAAAATCCTTGAAAATCACAGAGATAATATTCATGGCATAATCCATTGCAGCGGCGGCGGACAAACCAAGGTGCTTCATTTTATTGACCAACTGCATGTAATTAAAGATAACCTTTTCCCTGAGCCACCACTTTTTCAATTGATCCGCGAACAATCCGGAACTCCGCTGAACGAAATGTACCGTGTTTTTAATATGGGACACCGCATGGAACTTTATGTTCCGCTTGAAATTGCTCAGGAAATCATTGAAATTTCCCAATCTTTCCATATAGATGCACAGATTG
>DASVHX010000386.1:0-6800 GCA_036382355.1 Bacteroidales bacterium | reverse complement strand
GCTATATTTATTTTTCCATCAATACACTAAATCACCAAATCGTGTCAAAAATTATTAGCTCTTTTTCATGTTCTGATGGCGAAATTAGTTCATTCTGAAATCCAATTGTGCGGGGCACATCATATTCTCCATTTATTCTCTAATTTTACCAACCAGTAACCATTATTGCAAAACCCTTATTCAAAAGATCATGCAAAGCATTTTTTCGAAAGCTGAAGAAATTAAGAACGAACAAACACATGCAGCATTATGCATTGTTGTCGATACCAAAGGATCGACACCCCGCAAGCAAGGCGCCAAAATGATTGTATATGCTGATGGTGGTATTTTTGGAACTATTGGCGGAGGAAGCATAGAAAAGGAGGTGGCAGAAAAAGCTTTGGAAATCATCGCAACCGGCAAGCCTGAGAAATGCGTTTTTAATCTTGGAGCCGATCTGGGAATGCATTGTGGCGGACATATGGAAGTCTACATCGAACCCATAAGCACAGCACAGAAGTTGCACATCTTTGGGGCGGGACATATAGGCAAAGCCCTGGCAGGATTTGCAAAAGCGCTTGATTTTGCTGTTACGTTATTCGATCCACGCGAAGATATCTTTATAGGAAAAGAATTCGAAAACTGTAATTGCATCAATAAAGATTATTTTGAGGCTATTGATGAAGCTTTGTTCGACCTGAATACCTATAGCGTGATCGTAACACCAAAGCATACATCCGATGAGGAAATACTGGCGCGCATAGCCCGGAAACCGCATATATATGTGGGCATGATCGGAAGCACCCGCAAGGTGGATTTATTGAAAAAACGTTTCCTCGCGGAAAATATCCTTACTGCCGCAGAACTGGATTCTATTGACATGCCTATAGGAATTAAATTACATGCAGAATCGCCCCAGGAAATCGCCATCTGCATTTTGGCTAAGCTTATCGATGTGAGAAATACTTCAATTTAAAACCTTCCAGGTTTTTGAAACCTGGAAGGTTTTAGAAAACTAATAACCAAACAATATGCAGAATACCATCCGGTTTGTGCTCGACAACAAAATTGTTGATGTCAACTTTGCCGAATTTCCCGAGCTAAAACCTACCACTACAGTACTCAATTACCTGCGTTGGCTCCCCACGCATAAAGGCGTAAAGGAGGGTTGTGGCGAAGGCGACTGTGGCGCTTGCACCGTCGTAATTGCAGAACCTGACAATGATGGTAAACTGATATATACTACAATCGACTCCTGTTTGGTTTTTCTCCCCATGATTCATGGCAAGCAACTCATCACAATTGAAAACCTTGCTACTGATAGGAATCGGGAACAGGTACTTCACCCGGTGCAGCAAACAATGGTGGAAACCAATGGCAGTCAATGCGGTTACTGCACACCGGGAATTGTAATGTCGTTATTTGGCCTGTATAAAAATCATAACAACCCTTCACGCGAAATCATTTATGATGCTTTGACGGGTAATTTATGCCGCTGTACCGGTTATCAGCCCATTGTTGAAGCAGCTGAAAAAGCCTGCTCGTTGCGTGGAAAAGATCATTTTTCGGAATATGAAAATGCCATTCTCACCTTGCTTCAGGAGATCAACAGCAACCATGATTCCCTCGGGTTAATTACCGAAAAACAAAAATATTTCAAGCCTTTTACTTATCAGCAAGCGCTCCGGTTACGTGAAGAAAATCCGAATGCAATTATCATAAATGGCTCTACGGATGTGGCATTGCGCCAGACGAAGAAAAAAGAATTACTCTCAGAAATCCTTGATCTTTCAGGCGTAACAGAAATAAAAACTTTTCGTGAAGAAGACAATTGCTTCGTTTTCGGTGCCGGTAGTTCGCTGGAACAACTGCGGAAATTTTCTGAAAATAAGTTGCCGGCATTGCATGAGATGCTTAACGTTTTCGGTTCGTTGCAAATCCGGAATGTCGCCACTATCGGTGGAAACATCGGCTCGGCTTCTCCTATCGGCGATATGCTTCCCTTGCTTTTCGCGCATGGTGCCAGCGTAAAATTGAACTCATCATCAGCAGAAAGAATAGTTGCCATCGAAGATTTTATTCAGGGATATCGCAAAACTGCTCTCGCAGATAACGAACTCATCACGGAAGTGATCATTCCAGTACCTGACGATGAATCACAGCTTCGGGCCTATAAAGTCTCTAAGCGGAAAGACCTGGATATATCGACAGTTTGCGCTGCTTTCAGGCTTAAACTTGACAAGGAAACGGTGACAGAAATTGTTTTGGCTTATGGAGGAATGGCAGCTACAACAAAGCATGCCACCAATACGGAAAATTTCCTGGCAGGGAAAGAATGGTCGCGACAAAATGTGGAAGCAGCAATGCAAATATTAACCAATGAATTTGCGCCTATATCCGATGCGCGCTCGGAAGCGCAATTTCGTACCACAGCCTCCAGGAATCTGCTCCTGAAGTTTTATGCAGAAACAAAAACGAATTAAGCATTATTCAACCTAATCATATATGTCGACTAATTTACATCACGACAGCGCAATTAAGCACGTTACCGGTGAATCCGTTTACATCAATGATATGCCCGTAAGCGATCAGCTTTTATATGGCAAAGTTGTATTCAGCAAACAGGCGCATGCGGAAATTATAAAAATTGATATTTCTGAAGCCCTTAAAGTAAAAGGCGTTTATTCAATTCTCACGGCAAAGGATATTCCCGGAGCCAACCAAATGGGGCCAATCATCCACGACGAGCCTTGCCTGGCTGATTCGGAAGTGAATTTTATTGGCCAGGCTATCGCTTTAATAGCTGCCGAAACTGAAGAAGCCGCTCACGAAGCCGAAAAACTCATACAAATAGATTACAATCCCCTCGAAGCCATCCTGAATATCGAAACGGCTATTGCCAGGAATAACCTTATAGCTGCCGAGCGCCACATCAGTCGTGGAAACGCTGACGCTGCCCTGAAAAATTCGCTTCATGTTCTAGTTGGTGAAATGCAGACAGGCGCTCAGGAACACTGGTATCTCGAAACGCAAACTGCTCTGGCCTTTCCGGGCGAAGGAAAAGAAATGTTGCTTTATGCCTCTTCCCAGAATCCGACGGAAACGCAGGCTATAGTTGCCGAAGTTCTGGGTACGAACCGGAATGAAGTCGAAGTTGAAGTTAAACGCATGGGCGGTGCCTTTGGCGGAAAAGAAACACAGGGAAACCACGTGGCTGCATGGGCCGCTTTACTTGCCAATGCTACCAGGCGACCGGTAAAGATCCATCTCTTCCGCGACGACGACCAGATTATGACTGGTAAACGTCACCGCTTCCTGTCGAAATACGAAATCGGGTTCGATGCGCAAGGGAAAATACTTGCATACAAAATAGAACTTAATGCCGATGCAGGTTCATCTACCGATCTTTCGCGCGCCATATTGGAGCGTGCTATGTTGCATTCGGATAATGCATATTTTATTCCCGATGTAAACATTACCGGAAAAGCATGGAAGACAAATCTGCCTTCGAACACAGCTTTCCGTGGATTTGGCGGGCCGCAGGGCATGGCCGTTATCGAAAATGCCATCGACCGTATTGCACGTATGCTGCATAAAGACCCGGCGCTGATCCGCTACCTGAATTTTTATAGAAACGAAGAAAATAACCTGACTCCTTATGGTGCTAAAGTAGAGAACAACCGGCTTTTCATGATGTACGACCAACTCACCAGTTCTTCCGAATATTTTAAACGCCGGCGGGAAGTGGATATATTCAACAGCAAGAACGAATTTTATAAAAAAGGACTTGCCCTTACGCCGGTAAAGTTCGGCATTTCCTTTACTACCGCGTTTCTTAACCAGGCCGGGGCTTTGGTGAATATCTATACCGATGGCACAGTGCTGGTAAATCATGGAGGTACCGAGATGGGGCAGGGGCTGCACACCAAAATTCTGCAGATCGCGTCGGCTGAACTTGGCGTAAGCGCCGATAAAATAAGAATTAGCGCCACTAATACTTCTAAAGTTCCAAACACCTCGCCTACGGCTGCATCTGCCAGCACCGATCTGAATGGTATGGCTGTTAAGAATGCAATCGACATACTAAAAGAGAGGCTTGCAGTTATAGCGGTGGCTGAATTTGAAAAACTTTACCCCGGAGATAAAACCCTTGTCGAAAATATAGTTACCGATAATAATTATATTCTTGATAAGGCAAATCCGGAGCGGAAAATAGCCTTCAAACAAATCGTTAAAGCCGCGCATCAACAGCAGGTGAGTTTAAGTTCGACTGGATATTATAAAACTCCCGGCATTCATTTCGACAGGGAAAGCGGTCAGGGCAGTCCATTTTACTATTACGCTTTCGGAATGGCCGTATCGGAAGTGATGATTGATGTGCTTACCGGCCGCCATAGCTTGCTACGCAGCGATATTGTGCAGGATGTTGGCGATTCCGTAAATCCAGGCATCGATAAAGGCCAGGTAGAAGGTGGCTTTGTGCAAGGTGTTGGCTGGGTTACTACCGAAGAAATGAAGTGGGATAATTACGGCAACCAGCTTACACATTCCCCCGATACCTACAAAATCCCCACGGTGAATGACATCCCGAAAGATTTCCGTGTACAAATGTTAACGAATGCACCCAATCCTGGCACCATTCGTCGGAGTAAAGCTGTTGGCGAACCACCTTTAATGCTGGCATTCTCGGTGTGGCTGGCCATTAAGGATGCCATTTCCGCTGTTGGGAATCATACAGCGGAGCCTGATTTCGCATTGCCTGCTACTTATGAAGTGATATTACTTTCATCTGAAAAGTTGAAGAAACAAATATGTGGAAATGAAGGGAATTAGATATAGCCTTCAAGGCTTGGGTCAGCGATGAAAATAAATTGAATAAATTCTTTTTGTTGTTCTTTATCCCCGACAGGGACCTAACTTCAATCAGGTTTACAGGCATATATCATTACTTCACCTCAAAAACCTCAGTCCGTGTGAAGGGATTACCGTCACGGCTTATCCCTTTCAGCACAATCGCGTAGCGTCCGGGAGTATCGGGTGTGGTAAATTTAAAGTGGGTACTATTATCAGCATTTAATACCAGGTTTGGGTCCCAATAAAGCGTGTTGCGCGCATCAGGTATATTGGCGGAATTGGAATCACTTGCGGTACAAATGCGGCTATTGTCCAGGAAAAGATAATTGAGGAAAATGCCTGATGCAGGCAGGTCGATACCCGCGAAATCGCCACGTTTTGAAATGATGTTTACGATGCCACCATATGTGATATCACCCTTTACATAAGGTTCATATACCAATTCGATGCGATCAATATTCGATGGCGAAATGGCTAGTATCTTTGCCGGATCGGCCACAGCTATCCAGTCCACCAGCATAAGCGGATCGAAAATGGTCATTTCAGCTTGGGTGCCAATCACTTTCAAGTATTTTTCGCCATGACGTTTCCTCACTTTCACAAACGTGGGTAATTCGAAAAAGTAATCCTCCAGCGTGGGAAGCTGCACGTATTTATCGATAACGAGAATTTCGGATGGTTCACCATACGATGCCTTATCGGCCCTTTTATCTGCGACGGCGCAAGGAATGGTATCTGCAGCGAAAAGTTTCCTAAGGCGGGCATTCACGGCCATATTATAAGTCGCTGCACGTTCATCTGCCGTGAGTTTAAAGATAGGGGAAGGCAAATGTACGGGTTCTAAACAAAAGTCGTTATCTACAATTATTTTCGGATGGAAACCAGCGGTGTTTTCAGCGCAAAGGAACAAATCCCGAAATCCCGTGTAGGCGGGCAGGGAGAAGAAATACCGGCCGGCAGAATCGGTTTGCATAGCCATAAAGTCCCGGCCCTTGCCGATGATAGAAAGATTTACACGCGTATCGGGCACTGCTTTTCCACTGGTATTATCCTTTAATATTCCAGTAATAGAGACGCCACGGGTTTCGGGTAAAAAACGCAGCGACGTTACCTGGTGATCATAGGCAGGGACTTGAAGTATATTTTCGGATGAAGACGCTTCAGGAACCACAGAAATACTTAATCCCTGAACATCGCTTGCCTTGATACCGGTTGCTTTTATGGCCACATTTACAACATCGCGGGGTGCATATTTATTTTTATCAAGGGATATTACGAATGCGTTAGCGGTATTTCCTGCGATCGCCTCGTTTTTCGCAACTTTTGTCGTATCATTTCCGGTCATCACATCGCTTCGCAGTGGATTAACGATCTTAACAGCCACGTAGCAATATGCATCGGGACCCATATTGCGCATGTATTTGGTATAGGCCCTCATATAATAAACACCTGTAATGATATCTTTGGGAATAGTAAGATCTCCGGAGGCTGCATAATTCACAATAGGGAATTTACTTCCGGCCAGGCTCTTGCCATCAGGCGAAACGATTTCAGCATACAGAATAAGGCTCAGCTCAGGCTGCTTCTTATCATGCGGGGAGAGAAAGGCCGAAAAATGCACATCTTCTCCTGTTATATATATGGAACGATCGGTAAATAAACTTACCTTTTCGATGGCAGGATATGTTTTATTTTGCTGGCCTTTTGTGCTGAATGTTTCAGTAAGAATCATCAGTAATACAAAAGATATTTTCAGGTGTATTTTGTTCATATTAATAGGGCCAGAAATCTGGTTTTATATTAGTTCCACCAAGTGCCATGCAGTCCACACACTCAGCATCGAGTACCAGCAAACCCTTTTCCTGATCATACATGAGGTAGACTGGGAAGTTGGTGAAATCGCCGAACCCTCCCCGGGGGAGAGGCCCTGGTGTGCAAGTAGAAAGGTATTCCAATTCCAGATTTTC
>DASVHX010000385.1:0-6438 GCA_036382355.1 Bacteroidales bacterium | reverse complement strand
GTATTCCAGCGGCATGCTTGTTTGTGGAAGTGGAAATGGTGTGTGTATGGTTGCCAATAAATACCCAAACGTACGTGCAGCTCTTTGCTGGAATACTGAACAGGCAAGGCTCTCGCGAATGCATAACAAAGCGAATATTATCTGTTTACCCGGGCGCTTTATCGATTTCGAGGAGGCTTATCAAACCCTCACGGAGTTTCTGACTACTAATTTTGAAGGTGGCAGACATCAGATACGTGTGAATAAAATTCCCAATAATAATTAATCAAGCCGTCAATCGTGGAAATATACAATAAATTTCAGCAGGATTCGGCCCTAAAAGCCTTCGACACGGAGCACAGGCGCAAGATAGCCTTTAATATCTCCCGCTACGATGATGCTGTGGTTAAAGGGAAATTACAATATACCAATCTCGAATTAGCAAAGGAGCGTGCCGCACATATCAAGCATAAAGCTATAAGCAACCTGGAAAAATACCTTGTCGATTTCGAGTTAAATTTTCAAAAACGCGGCGGTAAAGTTATCTGGGCACAGGATGCCAACGAAGCACTTAAGGAGATACTCGCCATTTTGGCCAGGCATAAAACAACGAATGTGGTAAAATCGAAAACCATGGTTACTGAGGAGATCGATTTTAACCACACCCTTGAAGGAGCAGGAATTGAATCCCAGGAAACTGATCTGGGCGAATACATTGTGCAACTCGCGGGAGAAACACCATACCATATTGTTACGCCTGCCATGCACAAATCCAAAGAAGATGTGGCAGCGCTTTTCCATGAGAAATTCGGAATGAAAGCCAATAGCACACCCGAACAAATTACGGCATATGTACGGAAACTCCTGCGTGAGAAATTTTATACAGCCGGTGTTGGTGTTACCGGCGCCAATTTCCTGATTGCCGACATCGGCGCTATTGCACTCACAGAAAATGAAGGGAACGGGCTGATGTCCGTTTCGTTTCCAAAAGTGCATATTGCCATTGCAGGAATCGAAAAAATAATTCCAAAACTCCGCGACCTTGATCTTTTCTGGCCTTTGCTGGCTACACATGGCACCGGACAGAATATTACGGCATATAACTCCATCATTTCCGGCCCACGCCAGGAAGGAGAAACCGATGGCCCCGACGAGATGTACGTTGTGTTGCTCGACAATAACCGCACAAATTTACTTGCACAAAAGCACCAGCGCCGTGCTTTATCCTGCATCCGCTGTGGCGCCTGCCTCAATGCCTGTCCTGTTTATAAAACGATCGGAGGTCATGCCTATGGTACGACTTACAGCGGTCCTATCGGCGCGGTAATTACTCCCCATCTCCGCGGTATTGATGAATTTAAACACCTTAGCTATGCTTCTTCGCTCTGTGGTAGTTGCACCGAAGTATGCCCGGTAAAGATAAACCTGCACGAGTTATTGCTCTATAACCGAAACGACGCTGTGAAAGCAGGGCATTCCAGCTTCTCCGACCGCTTTTCGATGTTTGCTTTAAAAAATATCATGCTGCACCGCAGTTATATGGATAAAGGAAGCGCCAATTTCAAAAATAAAGCGTTGAAAACCTTTTTTGGCAAGCTTTGGGGCGAACGCCGCGAATTGCCGGTAGTTCAACCGAAGAGTTTCAATCAACTCTGGGTAGAGCGAAGGGAAGAAAAAAAATAGGCTTGCATTAATCCTCCTGTTTCTGCTTCCACCAAATCTTGTCTGTTTTTCCTTCTTAGGGCTATTGGAATGGCTAATTCTCTAATGGTTCATCAGGAAATCTTTCAACTCTGCGAACGCGGGTTTTATCTCTATGCTCTCTTTTTTAAGACCTGCAAGATGGCGGGCCGAAGCAGGAATTGCAACAGGATGACCAATACATTTTTCCACAACGGTATCGAATTTTACAGGATGAGCTGTTTCCAGGATAATACCTTTTTGCCCTGGATTTAGTTCAAGGTATTTTTGCAATGCATGATAAGCAACTGCCCCATGAGGTTCGAGAAGGTAATGGTCAATATTGTAAACATCCTTAATGGTATCCAGGGTTGATGTTTCACACACACTGTAACTGCTCACTATTTCCTTTATAGATGAAAGATCATCCCGGAATAATTCCATGACCCGTACAAAATTGCTGGGGTTACCCACATCCATCGCATTGGAATATGTTGAAACAGCAGGTTTAGGATTATAAATGCCAGATTGCAGGTAAATTGGAAATACATCGTTACTGTTGCAGGCGGCAATAAAATGCTTTACCGGAAGGCCGGAACTATGTGCTAAAAGGCCGGCACAGATATTACCGAAGTTGCCGCTTGGGACGCAAAAAACAGGAGCCTGTTCATGCTGCCATTGCTGCAAAGCATAGAAATAGTAAAATTGCTGTGGGAGCCAGCGTGCCACATTTATCGAGTTGGCAGAGGTGAGGACAAGGCGATGGTTCAGCTGTTCGTCTGCAAAGGCTTGTTTCACCATCAGCTGGCAGTCATCAAAAGTTCCTTTTACCTCAAGAGCAGATATATTCTGCCCAAGCGTGGTTAGTTGCAACTCCTGAATATTGCTTACTTTCCCTGATGGATAAAGGATTACCACATCCACACCTTCTACTCCCAGAAAGCCATTTGCCACTGCACTGCCAGTATCGCCGGATGTTGCCACAAGGATAGTAACTTTCTGATCATTTCCTTTCGAGAAATATCCCAGGCATCGGCTCATGAACCGTGCACCAACATCTTTGAAGGCCAGCGTAGGTCCGTGATACAATTCGAGCGAATAAATGCTGTCGTTAACTTTAACAAGCGGGAAATCAAAGTTAACGGTCTCTTCGCAGATGTTAAATAACTCGTCTTCGGGAATGGTATCGCCTACATATGGCCGTATCACTTCAAAAGCAATTTCGGCCTTCGATTTTTCTATTAAATTTTTTAAAAACTCAGTTGATAACTGCTGTATATGTTCCGGGAAATACAAGCCTTTGTCGGGAGCTTGTCCGCTGATAGCTGCTTCGCAGAAATTAACCGCTGGTGATTGTTTATTTGTACTGTAATATAACACCCTGGTGATTGATTTAGTGATTGATTGTAACCTTTACACCTTCGTTGTTTATGGTGGTGACATACGTGTGGAACCCGATTCCGGTTTTTTGATATTCTTCCGACATGGCAGATTCTACTGCTTTTGCAGTGGCCTCATCCTTGCTGAACATGAATACAGAAGGCCCGGATCCTGCAATTCCACCGCCCAAAGCGCCGGCTTCAATACTAAGTTTCCTGATTTGATCAAAACCAGGAATCAGCACGCTGCGAACCGGTTCTACTATAACATCAACAAGCGAACGACTGATAAGGTTGTAATCCCCTTTCATAAGTCCTGCAATCAAACCTGCGATATTGCCCCATTGCGTGACTGCATCCTTCATCGGGATTTCTTTTTTCAGTATTTTCCGGGCATAAGAGGTTTTTATTTCGATAAGCGGATGTAGGATCGTCACGAATAATGAGGGTGCAGGAATAAGAACAATATCCAACGGGGAAAGAGAACGGATAAGTGTAATTCCACCATAGATGGCTGGCGTAAGATTATCAGCATGTTGCACGCCAGAAGCCACCGCCTCGCCAAACATAGCAAAGCGAACCAGGTCTTCTTTTGGAAAACGCTGGTTCAACAGGTGATTTGCACCCACCACTGAGCCGGCTGCACTGGCAGCGCTGGAACCAATGCCACTTCCGGGCATGATCATTTTTGTGCTTTCCACTTCAAAACCAATGTCCTCCGGAACTTCAGTAAGTAAAGCAAGCAATGCGGCTCCTATAACGTTATTTTCAGGTTCAGTCGGAAGACCATAATTATCCTTGTTGATTATGGTAACACCTTTAGTTGGTGTTGTTCTGATGATCATTTTATCGAAAGGCCCGTTCAATGCAAAGCCAAGGATATCAAAACCACATACAATATTTGCAACAGTAGCAGGGGAGAGAACAGTTACTTCTTCAGGCATAAATTAATTGTTAGAATTTAAATTATTTTACACTCTTGCTACCCTGATGATATCGGCAAAAATACCCGAAGCTGTTACATCTGCGCCTGCGCCTGCGCCTTTGATGACCAATGGTTGCTGAACATAACGATTGGTGTAAAATAAAACTACGTTGTCTTTGCCGTAAAGGTGGAACAGATCGTGGTCCTTGCCGATATGTTGTAATCCAACAGAAGCTTTCCCGTTTTCGAGGCTGGCAACAAACTTCAGTTTGCATCCTGCATTTGCAGCCTTTTCAAACAAGGATTTAAAATGTTCTTCGTGTTTTTCCATCTCTCTGTAGAAACTGGGCACATCGCCTTCCATGCAGGATTCGGGGAGAAAGGAATTGCTTTTGATCTCATCCATTTCCATGCGGATACCTGCTTCGCGCGCCAGGATCAGTATCTTCCGCATAACATCTGTTCCACTCAGGTCGATGCGCGGATCTGGTTCGGCATAACCTTCGTCCTGAGCTTGTTTTACAATCTTTGCGAATGGTACAGTACCATCGTAATTATTGAAAACAAAATTCAGGGTACCGGATAACACAGCTTCAATTCTATTCACTTTATCGCCGCTGCGCACCAGGTCGTTAAGTGTGCCGATGATTGGCAGACTGGCGCCCACATTGGTTTCGAAAAGATATGAGGTGTTATATTCACGTGCGAGATTTTTCAACAACGCATAGTTTTCGTAGGAAGATGAGGTGGCTATTTTGTTGCAGGCTACCACGGCTATACTTTTCCGGAGCAACGGATCATAACATCCGGCTACTTCTGCACTGGATGTAACATCAACAAACACGGAGTTGCGCAGGTTTTTTTGTTCGATGAACGCCATAAATTCATTCATGTTCATCTTGGCCCCTTGCTTCAATTGTTCCTGCCAGTTGTGCAAATCAATACCATCTTCATTCAATATCATCTTTTTACTGTTACTTATCCCAACCACCCGAACCTGAAGGCGCATCTGATCCAGCAAATAGTCCTGCTGTTCCTGTAGTTGGGCCATCAATCGGCTTCCGACATTACCTACTCCAATCACAAACAGGTTCATCTGCTTAAAGGCTGTTTCGAAAAACTCCTCGTGTAATACATTGATTGCTTTCTTTACATCGGCAGTGCTGATGACAGCCGAAATGTTTTTTTCGGACGAGCCCTGGGCAATGGCACGGATGTTCACACTATTGCGGCCCAAAGCACCAAACATTTTCCCGCTGATGCCGGGGTGATTTTTCATATTGTCGCCCACCAATGCAATAATGGTTAAACCAGTTTCAACTTGCAGCGGTTCCACTTTGTTAGCTATGATCTCATTGGAAAATTCTTCATCCACGGCTAATTTGGCCCGATTAACGTTTATTTCGTCAATTGCCGCGCAAATGGAGTGTTCCGATGAACTTTGTGTGATTAGAATGACGTTAATTTTTTCCTCTGACAAGGCTCCAAACAATCGCCTGGAAAATCCCGGGATACCCACCATTCCACTGCCTTCGAGGCTTAGCAAAGCCATTTTTCCGATGCTTGAAATACCACGTACAGTATTTTTATTTTCCGATACGCTGCTCTCAATCAATGTGCCATAATCATCCGGGGCGAATGTGTTTTTAATCCATACCGGGATTCCTTTTTTCATTACAGGCTGGATGGTTGGAGGGTAAATTACTTTAGCTCCAAAATGCGACAACTCCATGGCTTCTTTATACGAAATATAAGGAATAGCCTTGGCATTTGGGACTATACGCGGATCGGCGGTCATCATACCACTTACGTCGGTCCATATTTCAAGAAATGCTGCATCTATTGCGGCAGCAAGAATAGCTGCCGTGTAATCTGAACCTCCGCGGCCAAGGGTTGTAGTTATGCCATTGGCATCCGAAGCGATAAACCCAGGAATAATATACAGTTGTCCGGGCTTCTGATTAAGGCAGCTCTTTACAGCATCAAAAGTAACGTCAAAGTTTGGTGTAGCTGATCCAAAACCGGAGTTCGTAAGGATAATTTCGCGCGCATCTAACCAATGATTTGAAATATTCATTGATTCAAACGTGGCGGAAATAATCAGGGAAGAAAGCAATTCGCCATGGCTTACAATACTATCTTGCGTTCGGGGCGAAAGTTCCCTAAGAAAAAACACGGCTTCGCAAATACGCTCGAGTTCCTTGCACTTTTCCTTCACAATGCTGTTGAGAGTACTTTGTCTGCCACCAGGGAGCAATTCACTCACGACCTGAAAGTGCCGGTTCCCGAAATCCTGCAATTTTTCCTTGTAAGCCAGGTTATGCGTAGCAGCCATCCAACCGGCTTCGAGCAGAATATCTGTAACTCCGCCAAAGGCAGATACTACAACCAGAGTTTTATCTTTCAGCAAAGCTTGCTGCGTGATGGATATTACTTTACGAATGTTTTGGGCGTTAGCAACTGATGAACCGCCAA
>DASVHX010000384.1:0-3436 GCA_036382355.1 Bacteroidales bacterium | reverse complement strand
TGGGTTACGAGGATAATTGTATTGCCTGCTTTATGAATTTGCTCGATTACACCCATTATTTCTATGGAAGTTTTTGAATCGAGATTACCGGTGGGCTCGTCGGCCAGGATAATTGAAGGATTGTTCACCAGGGCACGTGCAATAGCCACACGCTGGCGCTGTCCACCGGAGAGTTCGTTGGGTTTGTGTGTAACCCGGTCGGAGAGGCTCACGCTTTCCAGAACTTTCATGGCCCGGTCGGTACGGTTCACCTTGTTTATTCCGGCATATATCTGCGGAAGCATAACATTTTCGAGTGCGGTAGATCGGGGCAACAAGTTGAAGGTTTGAAAAACAAAACCAATTTCTTTGTTGCGGATTTCTGCCAAACGATTATCATTCAGTTTGCTGACATCGTTGTCGTTCAGCAAATACTCGCCACTGGTGGGTGTATCAAGGCATCCGATAATATTCATCAGCGTTGATTTTCCTGAGCCTGATGGGCCCATCAATGCTACAAATTCGTTTTTGTATATCGTAAGCGAAATAGAACGGAGTGCGTTTACTATTTCGGCGCCAACCCGGTAGGTGCGCGATATCTCTTTCAATCTTATGATTTCTTTATTCATGTAAGTAAGTATAAAGTTATAAAGTTCATAAAGTATAAAGTTATCAAGTTTATAAAGTGGAAAGTAATAAGATTGGAATTCAGTATAATTTTAATATAGATCGGGTAAATTATTTTGAAATATTCACAAGTAACAATCAGGTGAAATGAATTGAAATTTTACCTGTGGTACTCTTGCCTTCCGGAGAACATACCGGACAATGCAAGTAATAGCTACATGCAGGTAGCTACAAAGGTAACAAGTATTTCAAAACCGGATTACAAAATCTTGTTTGCTCAGGCCTTTCCTGAAAAATACCAGCCCCAGTCCGAACAGGTCGATGCTGACAGTTACTTGCGGATGCTTGCAGATTTCAACCCACGCTTCTTCCATACCCCGCGACCAGTGGATGTCGTGAAAAACAAATACGGAATTCTCGTCGCTAACAGGCAGGCATTGGTTGAAATATTCGAGTGTAGCTTTATATGTATGGTTTCCGTCGAAGAAGGCGAACCCGATATTCTTATGAGCAGCGGCCATTCGTGGCAATGAAACCGAAAAATCGCCAATCAGCAGATTAATATTTTGCAGGCCTGCGTTTTTCAGGTTTTCGGTGGCAAGATCCGCTGTAGTTGAGCAACCTTCCATAGTCGTAAAGTTTGCTTCAGGTGCTGCTAATGCTATATAGATGGTGCTTATCCCAAGCGAAGTGCCTAGTTCAAGCATTGTTTCCGGGGCAAAATATTTCACCAATCTAAACAAGAGTCTTCCATATCGTGATGTTATTGCTGACCTTGCAATGGAGCGTACCTGTTTCAATTCAGTCCCTAAAGATGCCTTGCGCTTTATAGCGCCATAATTCGAGATTTCAATAACCCGCTTGTTGTGCAGGCATTGTTTCCGGATTTCTTCGGCCAGCTTGTATTCTTTATAATAAGTGTGGTCCTGGAATACTTTTGTAATCAGTTCGTATACAAAGGGCGAGTGTACATCATATTTTGTACACGAGTGGCGCAGGAAGGTGATATAACTTGCTGTAAATCTTAAAAGTGATGAAAAAGTCATCGTGCAGAAGTAGTTTGAGGATCACGAATAATTATAAGTATGTTTTAACTTTGGCTCAAATGACTATTTTTGCGCTCCAACATTGATAGTTAAAGAGATTATCCCCGTTATGTATAGAGCAAAAGTAAAGAATTATCTTTCGCTGGTAAAGTTTGCGCATACTATTTTCGCGTTGCCCTTCGCACTTATCGGCTATTTTATGGCAACCAGGATTGATGGATATTCCTTTTCCTGGAATTCTCTCCTGCTGGTTGTGCTTTGTATGCTCTTTGCACGAAATGCGGCGATGAGTTTTAACCGTTATGCTGATCGAATTTATGATGGGGAAAATCCACGGACATTCTCACGCGAAATTCCGGCGAAAGTGATTAAACCGGGTTCAGCACTCATTTTTACGTTGATCAACTCTTTCTTGTTCGTTTCAGCCACCTGGTTTATCAACCCTCTTTGCTTTTGGCTTTCGCCGGTAGCTCTGGTAGTAATTTTAGGATACAGTTATGCCAAGCGTTACACGGCATTCTCACACTTCATCCTTGGTCTTGGATTGTCACTGGCACCGGCAGGTGCATATCTTGCGGTTGCCGGGCGGTTTTCCTTACTTCCGGTCATCCTCTCAATTGCTGTTTTGTTTTGGGTTACAGGGTTTGATATTATCTATGCCCTGCAGGATGATGAGTTCGATCGTGAGCAGAAACTGCATTCGATGCCGGCTGCTGTGGGTAGAAAATGGGCGCTGGTTCTTTCAGCTTTTCTGCATGCCCTGGTTGCTATGTTGTTTCTTTGGGTTGGGTTATCCGGAAGTTTCGGATTGGTGTTCTGGGCCGGATATGGAATATTTGTACTGTTGCTTTTCTATCAGCATTTGCTGGTGAAGCCTTTTGACCTGAGCAGGGTGAATGTTGCATTTTTTACACTCAATGGCATTGCCAGCCTTCTGTTTGCTGTTTTTACGATAGCGGATTTGTTTCTTTAATGGTTGAATGATTCATCTTCTCTTAGCGAGCTGATTTACTAATTTCAGTAAAAGACACTATCAAGAATGTGGTTGCAAACGACGGAAAGAAAGGCAAGGATTACAACCGAACAGTGAGTTCAGCGAAGCTAAATCCGCGCTAACAGAGAATGGCCCACCGTTTTTTAATAATCAATCTTTATACTATTTTGATATAATACCTCCGGGTCAAAATCAGCTTCATTTTCCCATTCAATTGAATCAAAACTCGTTTTTACAGTTTTGAACAACTTCAAATCCTTTAATTCCCGAAAGATTCCCAGGTGAAGATATGGTTTCATGTCAAATTGCCTCTTTTCACCGTTTTCAAAGGTCAAATGCAGAAGGTAATTATCCTGTGGTTTAACGTCTTTAACTGCTAAGTACATTTTCTTTTATTTTAATGGTTCAATCTGGAAAGGTTTTTCACCATTCTGGCATAGTTCCCAGTCAGCCAATAGTTCATCCCTATGTATTTCTATCCAGGCCTAAATCAACCGCAATTGCCGTGGTGGTATAAGTCCGTCAATAATTTCGCAATCCTGAATCCTTACAATAGTTTTATGCTCCTGATAATATGCATGAACATGTGGCGGATTATGTTCCTTAGGCGCATACTACATCCTGATGATTATTCCGAAAAACATTAAGATTGTTTTGGCCAGTTGAGTATTATTTCCTTCTAGTATTTAATATTTTATCTTCTGGATCTCTTCTGCAATCCCAGATCATTACAATTAAAATGAGTTTGTCAAAAACCTCGTATATGATTTGGTAGTCACCGGTTATTAAT
>DASVHX010000383.1:0-3638 GCA_036382355.1 Bacteroidales bacterium | reverse complement strand
TCATCGCTTAAGATAATTCAGTTTAAAGACTGTCTGAAAATTTCAAAATTACGTCTATTAGCTGTTATTTTCACAATCCTGTTTAAAGAAGGGAGAAAGACGCATGGGAAAACGCCTGGTAATATAGAATTCACCTTTCGCAGCCTTGCTTTCTAACCTTTTAATTTCAAGGAAATTCCACAAACACAGCAAAAGATTAAACTCACATGCCTGTAATTAATTGGATGAAAATTCCTGCGTAACGGTGATATAACCAGGATATGACAGCGGGAAACTACCAATGAGGATGGTTGGTTTTGCTTTGAGCGTAATCCGCGAAGGCGCATTGCCTGCACCGGCAAGGTTAAATCCGAAGTTCAGAATTGCAGTTCCGCTTTTACCAGTCAACGATTTTTTAAGATCGCTGCTTATTTGCAGCGGAATAAGTACTATGCCCTGGTTGGCAGGAATTATTATTTGCTCAGTATTGGTTCCGTTGGCCATTTCTATGTCATCAATAAATAAAATCCAGTCGATGCGCTGTATGGAAGCCTGCGAAGTGTTAGGATTGCGTGCTTCCACATTCAATGTAAAAGTGAGCGGAAGTTCTTTTCCTGCCATTGCAGCACTTATCCGGGCAGCATCTATGAAGTTCAGATCGGACAACTTCTGGATATGCTGAATATTCACCCCAGCCAGGTTTGTATTTTCAATGGTTTTTAGACGAAAGTCGCATTTTGCCAGCATTCCCATCTGTTTTACCTGCTTAACTACATCACAGGACGACAATGTAAGTGTAATCACAAATAAAACTAATAATCTTTTCACGGTAATAAGTTTAAGGGTTTGAATAAAATTAAGCGGCTTCTTTCAGCTACTAGAAATATCTCAGACTTGGCTTCTCAGCGTAAATGAATTGTTTGAATTATATCTATAACAATAAAACATCAACTTTATTACCAATGAACTGCAATTTAATATAATCAGCCGATTTTTATTCCTGCCTGAGGAATGAAAACCGGCTGGTTTTAAATTTATATCAGATTGTACGGCTGTGAAAAGAATCAAAGAAACGAAAACCTATTGGTTGGCACTACGGGAATAACGTTTGCGTTCGGTTTCATCAAGCATAATCTTGCGGATACGAAGCGAACGTGGCGTAATCTCGAGGTACTCATCGCCGGCAATAAATTCCATGGCTTCTTCCAACGAAAATTTGATTGGCGGAATAATCATGGTTTTGTCGTCGCTGCCTGATGCACGCATATTCGTTAGTTTCTTGGTCTTGCATACATTGATAATCAAATCGTCGGGGCGGATATGCTCGCCAATAATCTGTCCTGCATAAATTTCTTCGCTCGGGAAGATGAAAAATGAACCTCTATCCTGCAACTTGTCAATAGCGAAAGGTATCGCAACGCCGGTTTCCAGCGAAATAAGTGAACCTTTCCAACGGCCGGCAATATCTCCTTTGTAAGGCTCATAAGCTTTGAAACGATGAGCCATTATGGCTTCGCCTTCCGATACGTTCAATATGTTGTTGCGCAAACCAATAATTCCACGCGAAGGAATGTTAAATTCGAGATGAACGCGATCGCCATGAGCTTCAATATTCAGAATTTCCCCTCTCCGCATAGTTACAAGTTCGATTACCTTACCCGAAAATGCCTCCGGTACATGCACAGTCAGGAATTCTATAGGTTCGTGGTCCACGCCATCAATTTTCTTGATGATAACCTTCGGCTGGCCAACCTGCATTTCATAACCTTCGCGACGCATGGTCTCGATAAGGATAGAAAGATGAAGAATTCCCCTGCCAAAAACTGTATAAGCTTCGGTGGTTTCGGTTTCCTCTACGCGCATAGCGAGGTTTTTTTCCGTTTCGTGATACAAACGTTCGCGCAACTGGCGTGAGGTCACAAATTTACCTTCACGTCCATAGAAAGGTGAATTATTGATGGTAAAAACCATGCTCATTGTAGGCTCGTCGATACTGATCGGCTTAAGCGCTTCCGGATTTTCGATATCAGCTATAGTATCGCCTATCTCAAAATCTTCAATACCCAATAATGCAACGATTTCACCGGCATAGACTTCGTCTTTTGCTTTCTCCTTTGCAAGTCCTTCGAAAGTGTACAACTCCTTTATTTTCGATTTGAATACTTTTCCATCCCGTTTTACCAATGCTACATTCATTCCTCCGCGCAGTATTCCACGTTCCAGGCGGCCAACGGCAATACGTCCTGTGTATGAGGAATAATCTAGTGAAGTGATCTGCATCTGAACTGTACCTTCAGTATATTTGGCCGGTGGTATGTGTTTTACGATCATATCCAGCAGATAACTTACATCTGTAGCTGGTTTATTCCAGTCTTCCGACATCCAGCCTTCCTTGGAAGAACCATATACAGTCGGGAAATTGAGCTGATCTTCACTGGCATCCAGGCTGAACATAAGATCGAACACGGCTTCGTGGACTTCGTCCGGACGACAATTGGGTTTATCTACTTTATTAATAACAACAATAGGTTTCAGGTTGAGCGCAAGTGCTTTCTGCAATACAAAACGTGTTTGAGGCATCGGGCCTTCAAAAGCATCTACCAGCAGAATGACGCCATCGGCCATATTTAAAACACGTTCTACTTCACCACCAAAATCGGAGTGACCAGGCGTGTCAATGATATTAATTTTGACTCCGTTATAACGAACGGAAACATTTTTCGACAAAATGGTGATACCTCTTTCCCGCTCCAAATCGTTGCTATCGAGGATCAGATCCCCCATTTGCTGATTGTCGCGGAACAACTTTACCTGAAATAAAATTCGATCGACAAGTGTAGTTTTCCCATGGTCCACATGGGCAATAATGGCTATGTTACGAATATCCTGCATGAATATAATATTGGTCTGAAATTTGAAATGGGCTGCAAAATTAGGCTTTTCTTAGGTGCCATCTGTAAAACAATTACATATTTGAATATTTTAGAACTTAAAAATGTGTCAAGTAGGCTGTGAAAATGGTTCATACAGTGCGTTTTAGAAAAATTCCGAACATGCTATTGTTAATATTTAAACCTGTAACTTGCCAGGTCGAATTAATTTTTTACGATATTTATGCACTCAAATACTTTATTAAACACTATGTCGAAAATCGTTTCCTATTCCGAAGCTGCCTCCATTGGCATCCACAGTATGGTGCTCATTTCGCGCTCGGGCGAAATGATGAACGTGATGAAAATTGCCGAAGCTACCGGTTCATCCAGGCATCATGTGGCAAAAATACTTCAGCGACTTGTTAAGGAAGGTTTCCTTAATTCCACTCGTGGCCCCTCCGGTGGTTTTGCGCTCAATATTGACCCTGCCGAAATCTCGCTTTTACGTATTTACGAAGCCATCGAAGGAAAAATTATCATCCCGAAATGCCCGAACGAAAATCCGGTTTGCCCGTTCGGTAAATGCATCATGGGGAATGTTGTAGGCCAGATGACCCACATTTTTATCGACTACCTCACAACAAATACTGTTGCAGATCTGATTCATTATTAGCAGGATTAATAATTGTTAAACTATCGATGAAAAAATAATAACCTGCCTAAACAACAAATAGATCCGTTCTATATAATAATCAATAAGGAATTATATAGGAATTTATTTATAAA
>DASVHX010000382.1:0-5655 GCA_036382355.1 Bacteroidales bacterium | reverse complement strand
TTTGCCGGCAGGGTTCAGAATAAATTTTTACATTTGCTGCTCCCCAAAGCATGCTAATTACCGGATAATAACTGCATTCATTAATATTTTAACCACGATGCGCAAGGCATAAAAAACAATTCATAAATATGAATGATGTTTTTATGCGGGTTCCCTTTGACATTAACGTAAAAATCAATAACAAATGAAAAAAGACAAACAGGTATTCGATCTTATTAAAGAAGAACAAATGCGACAGACGCATGGCATTGAACTTATCGCCTCGGAAAATTTCGTGAGCGATCAGGTGCTCGCTGCCATGGGTTCCTGCCTTACCAACAAGTATGCCGAAGGATATCCTGGCAAACGTTATTATGGCGGTTGTCAGATTGTGGATCAAACCGAACAGTTGGCCATCGACAGGGCCAAGGCATTGTTTGGCGCCGAATGGGTTAACGTTCAGCCACATTCGGGCGCGCAGGCCAATATGGCCGTGCTGATGGCAGTCCTGAAACCCGGCGATACATTCATGGGACTAAACCTGGCGCACGGCGGACACCTTTCGCATGGTTCGCCGGTTAACTCTTCAGGAATACTCTACCGGCCTGTTGCCTATAGTGTGGAAGAAGCCACAGGAACTATCGATTACAATAAAATGGAAGAAACAGCTTTGCTGGAGCACCCCAAACTGATGATTGCCGGTGCATCTGCTTATTCGCGAGATTGGGATTATAAACGCATGCGCGAAATTGCCGACAAAGTTGGCGCTTTGCTGATGGCAGATATTGCGCATCCTGCAGGACTCATCGCCCGCGGATTGCTGAACGATCCGGTGCCATATTGTCATATTATTACAACAACCACACATAAAACCCTTCGTGGTCCACGTGGAGGTATGATTTTCATGGGCAAAGATTTCGAAAACACATGGGGACTCAAAACACCAAAGGGTGAAACCAAAATGATGTCGGCATTGCTCGACTCGGCCGTTTTCCCGGGCATACAGGGCGGTCCGCTCGAACATGTAATTGCCAGTAAGGCTGTTGCTTTTGGCGAAGCACTATCCGACGAGTATATGGAATACATTATCCAGGTGAAGAAAAATGCCCAGGTGCTTTCCCAGGCTTTTATTGATCGCGGATATCACGTTATTTCCGGTGGTACCGATAATCACCTTATGCTGATCGACCTGCGCTCGAAATTTCCTGAAATTACCGGTAAAGTGGTGGAAAACACACTGGTAAAGGCCGATATCACTATAAATAAGAACATGGTACCTTTCGACAGCCGCTCGCCGTTCACCACTTCGGGAATTCGTGTTGGTACACCTGCCATTACAACCCGCGGATTGAAAGAGGAACACATGGCCCCTATCGTAGATATGATGGACGAAGTGATCTCCAACTTTGATAACGAAGCTGTAATTGAAAAAGTAAAAGGTCAGGTGAACGACATGATGATGGAGCTTCCTTTGTTTGCATACTAGAGTCGAAAGTAGAAAGTAGAAAGTTTGTCAAGTGGAAGCTACTTTCTACTTTATAAACTTTCTACTTTCCACTTTATAACTTTCTACTTTCTACTCACTTTCCTTAGCCTGATTCCAGTAAACATCCATTTCTGCAAGTGTCATCTCCCGGAGTGATTTACCGATGCGGAGGGCCTCCTGTTCGAGGTATTTAAATCTGCGGATAAATTTCTTATTTGTGCGTTCGAGGGCATCTTCAGGATTTACATCAATAAACCGGGCATAATTGATGAGCGAAAAAAGCACATCGCCAAACTCATCTTCCAGTTTTTCGGGCGAACCTCCATTGAGCGCTTCGTGGCGGAATTCTCCGATTTCCTCCTCCACTTTCTCCCAAACCTGGTCCTTGTTTTCCCAATCGAATCCTACGCCCCGCACTTTTTCCTGTATCCTGTAAGCTTTTACCATAGCCGGCAACGAAAGTGGTACACCTGACAAAACAGATGCATGGCCTTCCTCCATTTTAATTTTCTCCCAGTTATTCTTTACATCTTCCGAGTTCTGCACTACAACATCGCTATAAATATGTGGATGCCTGCGGATAAGTTTCTCACATATACCGTTGAGTACATCGCCTATATCAAATGCTTCGTTCTCCGAACCTATCTTGGCATAAAACACGATATGCAACATCAGGTCGCCCAGTTCTTTACCTATTCCATCCATATCTTTATCCAGAATGGCGTCGGAAAGTTCATATGTTTCTTCGATGGTGAGATACCTCAGGCTATCAAGCGTCTGGCTTTTGTCCCATGGACATTGCGCACGCAATTCATCCATGATGATGAGTAAACGCTTAAATGCTTCTGTTTTTTGTTCGAGAGTGTTCATAGGGCACAAAGGTAATGATTAACACTTACGCTGGAGCAGGCAGATTAGCAGCGAAATGCAAGATGGGCGAAACAATTGCACGTAAGAAATCGTAAATTTGCCAGCTATTGCCAAAAGCCTTCGTCTCATAAACTTCACATGCTTCTATACCTTCTTATACAAAAGGCAGATAACCGCTGCGACAGTGTACCTGCAACCTGGCTCAGGATGGTGACATTGGCATTAATGCTTGGTTGTAGCAGTTATTCAAAGGCACAGTTCCTACACAAGTTAAATGCTTCAAACCTGCTGCTCGAAGGCAGGGCAAACTATGGGTTCCTGATAAGCCACCACCTTGAGATGCAGGTTTTTATGGCACATTTTATGGCATTCGAAATTAACCTTGGCATTGAAACTTACGGGAAAAGCCATTGGGAAGCCATGTACGCCTATCCTATTATCGGTGTAAGCTACTGGTATTCAGGCCTGGGCAATTCTGAATTTGTAGGAAAGGCAAATGCTTTATTTCCTTACATTAATTTTCCGCTCACACGCAGCGCTAAATTTGCGTTTAATTTAAGGGTCGGCGGTGGCCTTGGTTATCTTACCCGACATTTCGACAGGCTTAACAATTATAAATACCTTGCCATTGGTTCCCATGTAAATGCTGCCATTAACCTCATGTTTGAACTCCGCTGGAAACCCACGCCACACATAAACTTGGCCACTGGTATTGCCTTGATGCACTTTTCCAATGGCTCGCTTAAAACACCAAATTACGGTATCAATATACCTACAGCTAACCTGGCAATGGCCTATAGGCTAACAAGGCTTAATGAACACATCAACAAGGAGATGATCCCTGAACTCAACAAATTCGAATTCGACGGGCACAAATTCATTGAATTAGAAATGACTGGCTCCTTCGGTGTGAAAGAAGTTCCGGAGTACGATAAACAGTTTTATGTTTATGCCCTTTCGGGGAATGTTTTTAAAGCAGTAAGTTATAAAAGCAAAGTAGGTGTAGGCTTTGATTTTACTTACGACAAATCGGATCTTTATACTGCAGAAATAAAACAGATTGAACTCAAACAGAATATCCAGATTATTAGGCCGAGCGCAAACCTGGGTTATCAACTTAACTTATCGCGTACATCATTTGTCTTCAACATTGGATTTTACCTTGGAGGAAAAATACCCCCTCCTGCAAGTGCGTATTTCAAAACTGGCATGCATGTGATGCTTTCGCGGAATGTTTTTGGCAGCCTTATATTAAAATCTCATTACGCGCGTGTCGATTTTATTGGTCTGGGATTGGGGTATAAACTGAAGCTTCTATTTTGATTCATTTGCAAATGGGAATGCTAAACATTAAAATGCACTTCATTTCTTTTAATTCTTACCGCCGGGGCCTATTGCTGCTGCCATTGCTGCTCACGCTGATCATGACTTCCTGCGGAAAGGGCAATGCATTCGATCTCTTCCAAAGTACTGGACCGATGGTCCGCAAACAACGCGAGACAACCGGCTATTTCAATAAAATAAGCCTGAATGACGATATAAACCTTATGCTTACACAAGGGTACCCAACAATGATAGAGGTAGAAGGAGGAAACAACCTTCTATCTGATATAACAACCGAAATAAGCAATAGCACACTAACCATCCGCAACCTGAATAAATACAATTGGGTGCGGAGCTATGATAAAAAAATTACAGTTTATCTACAGGTAAGCCATCTCAGTATGATACGATATGAATCGTCAGGCAATATTACTACCACCGATACTATCCACGAGGATTCATTACATGTTGAAGCATGGGCTGGATCAGGAACTATAGCAATGGCTTTAGATTGCGGCACTATATGGTTAATCCAGCAATATGGTTCTATGGATTTTGATGTCTGCGGTAAAAGTAGTGTCACTTATATCTATGCGGGAAGCTATGGTGCATTCCATTGCCTGGGACTAAAATCGTATAATACATTTATCCGGAATGACGGCACCAACGATTGCTATGTTAATGCCATTGAGAGGATTGATGCTGATATTCGTTCGTTAGGAAATATTTACTATTCCGGTAGGCCTGGGGAAGCAAACAGAGTTGGCTCTGGCAGTGGTAAGTTGATACACTTAGAGTAAATTTATAATTTTTCGGTTGCCTGAATCAGTTTTTTAATAACAAAGCCCCGGATTGCTTCGGGGCTTTGCCAATTGAGTAAACGGAAGATTAGTACATTCCACCCATACCACCCATTCCAGGGTTTGGCATAGCAGGTTCTTTTTCTTCTTTTATATCAGCCAGCACACACTCTGTAGTCAGGAGCATTCCAGCAATAGAAGCAGCATTTTCAAGCGCTACGCGGGCTACTTTGGTAGGGTCGATAACACCAGCTTTGTAAAGACCTTCATAAACTTCGGTATGAGCGTTGAATCCATAATCGCCTTTACCTTCCTTTACTTTCTGAACAATAACCGATCCTTCGAGGCCGGCATTCTCAACAATCTGACGCAGCGGCTCTTCCAGGGCACGTTTAACGATAGCAATTCCTGTGTCTTCGTCTTCGTTGTCACCTTTCAGCAGGTTCAAACAATCGATTGCACGAATGTATGCCACACCACCACCAGGTATGATGCCTTCTTCGTTGGCAGCACGGGTTGCATGAAGTGCATCCTCGAAGCGATCTTTTTTCTCTTTCATTTCCACTTCGCTTGATGCGCCAACATAGATAACTGCAACACCACCGGCCAGTTTAGCCAGGCGCTCCTGCATCTTTTCTTTGTCGTAATCCGATGTAGATGTTTCCATCTGAGCTTTGATCTGATTTATACGCAGTTCAATGCCTGATTTTTCACCTTTTCCACTGACAATAATTGTGTTGTCCTTGTCAATAGAAATTTTATCGGCTTGTCCTAACATTGAGATATCTGCATCTTCCAAACGATAGCCTTTTTCTTCCGAAATAACTGTACCACCTGTAAGGATTGCAATATCTTCCAGTATTTCCTTACGCCTGTCGCCAAAACCCGGAGCCTTAACAGCAGCTATTTTGAGTGAGCCTCTGATCTTATTCACAACAAGTGTAGCAAGAGCTTCGCCTTCAACATCTTCTGAAATAATAAGCAGTGGACGACCGGTTTGTACCGATTTCTCAAGGATAGGAAGAAGATCCTTCATGCTGGAGATTTTTTTGTCGTAAATAAGGATGTACGGATTCTCATATACGGCTTCCATTTTTTCGGTATCCGTAATAAAGTATGGGGAGATATAACCGCGGTCGAACTGCATACCTTCTACAATTTTAATTGTAGTTTCGAGGCCTTTGGCTTCTTCAATGG
>DASVHX010000381.1:0-2741 GCA_036382355.1 Bacteroidales bacterium | reverse complement strand
ACAATTACCAATAATGCCAGGAAGAGGAAGTTTACGCCAAAGCGCTGGAATTTTGGTTCATGTCCCGAAATGGCAGGTGCAAGGTATAAACCGGTAGCCAGCCATGATGTTGCAATCCAGAAAATACCGATTTGCACATGCCAGGTGCGCGAAAGTGAGTAAGGTAGGAATTCAGCCAGTGGGAAACCATAGAAAGCCAGCCCTTCAACACCATAATGAGCCGTTATAATACCCATAATCACTTGAACAACAACTAATCCGGTAACTACCCAGAAATATTTTAAGGTAGCCTTCATCGAAGGTGTCATCACCTGGCCGAAGAAAGGATCCTGCTGAAGCATTTCTCCCGGTTCATGGTGTTTTGCAGTTGCATAGTACCATCCCAACAGACCTATACCGGCTATCAGCATCATTACACTGAAGCCTGTCCACAAAATAAGCGAACTGGTCGGTTTGTTGGCCACCAACTCTTCTGCCGGCCAATTGTTTGTATATGTAATGTCGTTATCCGGGCGGTTTGTTACGCAAGCCCATGAAATCCAGAAGAAAAAGGTATTCATCTTGTTCATTCTGTCAATAGATTTTATCGTATTTTCAGGAACAGCATAAGCATCCCGTAGTTTCGACATAGCAGGATCGTTCATAAACAAGCCTGTGAAGTGCTTGCTTACTTCCGCTATAGCTAAAGCACGCAAGGGTGAAACTACAATACTGTTCGTGGTAACGTTGTATGTATTGGTTCGTAATTCCTTTTGCAGCCTCACTTTATACATGGCCTGTTTTTCTGCCGGCAGCGAATTGAAATCCACGCCATCATTGTCCTTTGCATATTTGTTCAGAATAAATTCAGCTTCGCGGTGCAACCAATCGGCTGACCAATCCGGAGCAACATACGATCCATGTCCCCATACAGTTCCAACTTCCTGTCCACCTATGGATTGCCAGATATTCTGGCCATCCTTAATGTCCTGTCCGCTAAAAAGAACAGTTCCATCGGTAGTTACTACCTGTGCTGGAATTGGGGGGCTTTGCGGTAAATTTCCCTGCCGAAATACCCTAACACGGCAAAAGATAATACGACTACGACAGTAAAGCCGATCCATAGTCTGCGATAATTCATTTTTCCTCCTTTTTTAGTTTTGGTTAATTGTTTAATAAGTACTGAAACGCTTGAATAAATATAGGTTTTTTAATTAAAAAACTTATACTATTACAAAAAGTTAGGGTTAAGATTAATTTGTCAAGCTAATTCTTCCAGCAAAACATTTCCCTTCACGCCAATAATGGCTTTTTTGATAGGAATATTACGCCCGGCGCTATTTATAGCCATTTTGGCCATTTGCAGCAGTCCTCCGCAACAAGGCACTTCCATCATTACAACTGTTAGGGTGTTGATTTTAGAATCTGCGATCATGCAGGTCAGCTTCTCTACATATGATTCTTTGTTGGAATCGAGCTTTGGACAAGCGATGGCCAATGTTTTTCCTTTGAGGAATTTATCATGAAAATCTCCCATAGCAAATGCTGCACAATCGGCAGCCAATACTACATCAGCATTTATAAAATAAGATGCCTGCGGATTGAGAAGGTGCAACTGCACCGGCCATTGGCGTAATTCAGATGGGGCAGGAGCGGAGGCCGCACCTGCTATAACTTCAGAAACTGCCACCTGGTTTACCTTTTCCATGTCAATTTTGAAATCAATGGCTTTCGAACCGGGGCATCCACCACCGCATCCGCTATCGGCAGATTTGGTTTCATTAAATACTTCCTGCATGTTCCGGTAACTTTCGTGTTCATGCATATGGACAGGCGACTGGCTGGATTCGCTCATGTTAATATTGTTTGCTTTGATATAAGCAACTGCTTCGCGCAAAAGTTCTGTTTCGTTGTGGTCGCGCAGGTGCTCAAGGTGGGCGATGATCGTATTGCGCCCTTTAGGTACAATTGTTGCCATCACAAGTGTTTCATTATAACCGTCAGCTTCGCGCTCCTCCAGAGTTATCGCACCTTCGGGGCAATGGCCGATGCAGGCACCGAGTCCGTCGCAGAATAGATCGCTGATAAGCCTTGCTTTTCCATCAATAATCTGCAATGCACCTTCGTGACAATTAGGGATGCAATCTCCGCAGCCGGTGCACTTTTCCTCGTCAATTTTGATAATAGTCCTCAGCATAGTATTTATAGTTTTGATTTGATATCAGCTATTTTCGTTTTAGAAAGGTATTCTATAAAGTCAGCAGAGAACTTGTCCGAAAGGTCTCCGAATACACAGTTGATGAAAGGGCATTTGTTTTCCGCAATACCACAGTGGCACGTTTCTATCGTTCCTTCAATCAGTTCATAGATTTCGAGTAAACTCACTTTTCCTGCATCAGCTTTGAGCATAAAGCCACCTTTTGGTCCCCGGTTCGAATCGAGGTAATCGTTCTTCACAAGTATCTGAAGTACTTTGGCAAGGTGATTTTTGGATGAGCCGGTGTAGGCTGCTATCTGTCCTACGTTGAGTTTGGTTTTTCCCGAAGCAATGATAGCCATGCTGTGTACGGCTAACGACGCGGCTTCCGAGATGTGTACGACCTTGCTCATGTTGATATAAGTAATTAAGTATTTGAATACGCAAATGTATATTCATTTTTTAAATCCGGATATATTTTGAAGAAAAAATTCAGTATAAATTTAATCTATAGCATATCAATACAATAGCAATGTTATTTAGAATACTACCTTAATGAACTAGA
>DASVHX010000380.1:0-3892 GCA_036382355.1 Bacteroidales bacterium | reverse complement strand
CAAGCAAAGAGGGGCAAAACGCTAAGCCCGGATGGATATGCGAAGAAGCTACTTTTTAGAACATACTATAACATTAAATCTGATGCGCCTTGTAAAAGGCTCCCTGAGCCAATCGTTGCTGGTTTTAATATTGATCATGTTGAGCTTTACCAAACCAGTAATTTCCCAAACCGTGCAGGCTACAGCCAAAATAGATACTGCGGCCATTTCCATTGGCCAGCAGGTATGGCTTCACCTTAACCTCACAGTTCCTAAAAAAACGAAGGTGATTTGGCCCATATTGCAGGACTCCCTCACCAGCCATGTGGAAATTGTGCGCAAATCAGCGATCGACACGTCTGTAAACGGGGATTATATCAATTATAGCCAGCGACTAACTATCACTTCATTCGATAGCGGCGCTTATACCATACCTCCTATCGGCATCAACTACCAACTGGGAAACGACACGGCCATGCAGCATGCATTTTCACAGGCTGTCACATTCCAGGTACAAACAGTGAAAGTAGATACTACACAGGCAATAAGAGACATTAAAGGCCCAATGGAAGCACCACTCACATTTGCCGAAATAATTCCCTGGCTGCTCGCCGTTGTTGCTTTAGCGCTTGTGATATTTCTTTTTTGGTATTATCTGAAGCAACGTAAAAACAATAAACCATTTATTACGCTTCCGCGAAAACCTAAACAACCGGCTTACCAAATAGCTTTGGATTCGCTGGACGAACTCAAATCCCGCAAACTATGGCAGAACGGACGCATAAAGGAATATTACTCCGATCTTACAGATATTCTCAGGTTATATATTGAGGATCAATTTGGAATTGCAGCTATTGAAATGACAACGGATGAAATCCTTATAGCATTTGTTGGTAAAGATGGTGGTACGAATCTGCTGAAAAGATTGCGGCAAATTTTAACCACCGCCGACCTTGCCAAATTTGCCAAAGCTCAGCCGATAGCGACTGAAAATGAACTTTCTCTGCAAAATGCCATTGAATTTATAAAAGAAACCATTCCAGCAGAGCCATCAACAGAGCATAATGAAGATAAACCGGAAAACAAATCTAAACTAAAGGCCTGATGTTACAGCATATTCATTTTGCCGATCCCGACTATCTTTACCTGTTGCTGCTAATTCCAGCATCAGCACTGTGGTTTTGGTACAGGGGAAGCAGAAGTTATGCCGAAATGTATATGCCTGCATCGGATGCATTTGCTATTGGAAAGCCCAGCCTGAAACTGAGGCTCAGGCCTTTACTTTTTGTTGTGCGCATGTTGGCTATTGCTTTTATTATCGTGGCATTTGCCAGGCCTCAATCGAACATCAACCGACAGGACATCAGCGTGGAAGGTATTGATATTGTATTGGCAACTGATATTTCGGGTAGCATGCTGGCCGAAGACTTCAAGCCTAATCGCCTCGAAGCTGCCAAAGATGTAGCCACAGAATTTATAAGCGGGCGGCCAAATGATCGGATTGGTCTTGTAATTTTTAGTGGCGAAAGCTTTACCCAATGCCCGCTGACTACAGATCATGCTGTACTGATCAACATGTACAACGATATAAAAAGCGGAATGATTGATGATGGCACGGCGCTTGGAGATGGGCTGGCAACTGCAGTAAGCAGGTTAAAGGAAAGTAAAACAGCAAGTAAAGTGATTATTTTGCTTACAGATGGTGTGAACAATATGGGCGCACTCGACCCGCTTTCGGCAGCTGAAATTGCACAATTATATGGCATCCGTATTTACACCATTGGTGTTGGCACCATCGGACTGGCTCCCTACCCTTTCGAAACACCATTTGGTATCCAGTATCAAAACGTTGAAGTTAAGATTGACGAACCCTTGCTGAAGAAAATATCGGTAATGACCAATGGAAAATACTTCAGGGCAACGAACAAAAGCAACCTGGAGAATATTTATAAAGAAATTGATAAACTTGAAAAGTCGAAAATAGATGTCACTGAAATTAAGCGCAAAAAGGAAGAATTCTTCCCGTTGATTATTCTGGCGCTGGTATTGTTATGCGCTGAAATCATTTTGCGCCAAACCTATTTTCGCTCCAATCCTTAAATATTATTTACTGGATTAAGTTATAAACGAATGCTTAGATTTGCCCATACATATTATTTCATAGGCCTGCTGGCACTGCCATTTTTTATGGTACTGTTCTGGATGATGAGGAGTTGGAAAAAGCGGGCACTGGTAAATTTTGGCCGTGCAGGAAATATACAGCGACTGATGCCTGATATATCAGTAAGCCGTCCGTATTGGAAATTCGTGATGCTCATACTGGCTTATATCAGCCTCATCATTGGGTTGGCGGATCCGCAAATTGGTTCTAAACTTGAGAAAATAAAACGTAGGGGTGTCGACCTGATTATTGCACTGGATGTCTCGAACAGCATGCTGGCTCAGGATATTAAGCCTAACCGTCTCGAAAGGGCAAAACAAGCTATTTCAAAACTAATTGACAATCTCGAAAACGACAGGATCGGGCTTATTGTTTTTGCAGGAAAAGCTTATACCCAAATGCCCATTACCACCGATTATGCAGCTGCCAAGTTATTTCTTTCCACGATTAACCCGGGCCAGATACCGGTGCAGGGTACTGCCATTGGCGAAGCAATTGATCAGGGAATACAGAGTTTTGGGTCCAGCAAGCAAAGCAAAGCAATTATCCTTATCACCGATGGCGAAAATCACGAAGATGATGCTGTAGCTAAAGCCCATGAAGCTGCAGCCAAAAGCATTGCCGTATATACCATCGGCATGGGATTGCCTGAGGGTGCACCAATCCCGATCTACAATGCCGGGATGCAAATAGGATATAAAAAAGATCAGGACGGCAATACCATTATCACACGTCTTGATGAGAAAATGCTGCAGGATATTGCCAACGCAGGAAATGGAATATTTGTGCGTGCCAATAACACACAGGCCGGACTCAAAAAAGTATTCGACGAAGTGAATAAGATGCAGAAGAGTGAGTACGACAGCCAGGTATTCTCTGACTACGAGGATCGCTACCAGCTATTCCTACTCATAGCCTTGTTGTTGCTGCTTGGTGAGATTTTCATCTTCGAGCGCAAAGGTAAATGGGCAGAGCGATTTAGAATATTCGGACCAAAAACGCCACCAATCCAATGAAAAGAGCAATAATAGCGGGAATTTTCGTTACGCTCACGTGTTGTGCTTTTCGGGCAGAAGCACAGCAGGTGCCAAAATATATCCGCCACGGAAACAATAACTATGAAGAAGGTAAATATAAAGATGCCGAAATTGATTACCGCAAAGCTATCTCACACGATTCTACTTCTGTGAAAGGCAACTTTAACCTGGGGAATTCGTTGTACAAGCAAAATAAATATAATGAGTCTGCAGCGGCTTATCAGAAACTGAGCCAATCGACGATCGAAAATGCGGATAAAGCCAAAATATTTCATAATCTCGGAAATTCCTTATTAGAAAATAAGAAGTATGAAGAAAGCATAAACGCTTATAAACAATCGCTAAGACTTAAACCAAAGGATGATGATACACGCTATAACCTGGCCTATGCTTTATCGAAGTTGAAACAACAACAGCAAAATCAACAAAATAAAGATCAGAAGAAAAACGATAAACAACAGCAGAAGCAACAGGAGAAGCAAAAACAACAGGAGCAAAAACAAATTCAACAACCACAAAACAAAAAAATGTCGAAACAGGATGCTGACCGCATGCTGGAAGCTCTGAAAAATAATGAAAAAAAGACTTTAGATAAACTGAAAAAAGAAAAAGCAAAAGCAGCCAGGGTTCAAGTGGAAAAAGATTGGTAATTTCCTGTGCTGCAATTACATATTAAACCTGGCAAAAACTGAAAACCAGCTACTGACTATGAAAA
>DASVHX010000379.1:0-4121 GCA_036382355.1 Bacteroidales bacterium | reverse complement strand
ACTTTGCCGGGCAAGTTCGTAAACGTCATTAAGCGTAAGCGTATCAATGGTATACGCGAATCGTACCTCACCTGTTTGCGGCAGAACATTCATCCCACCTTTCAATGCATCGTGGGCAATACTGCTGGCAAAGAACAGTTTCTTCACTTTCCCGGAATCGGCATTTAATTCCGTTACTTCGAACCAACTGTTTAAACGCACGGTATTTAGCAAAAGACTCCCGGCGTAATTGCTACCTTCAGCGCCTATCCCATTTTCAGAAGCAAGGTCAGACGTATCGCGCGATTCCTCCAACTGTAGCTGTGCCACATTTACAACATAGGCCGGAGGGCCAGCTATCATAAACGAATCGAGATATTCCTGCGCATACACATCGAAACCTGCTGACAGCAGGCGGTCGATAAAATTGTTCATATATTCTTCAAGAAAGTCAGAATCCGAAACATACTGGAGATAGGAACTCCGGTAATAGGCTACTGAGTCCTTTTCCGCTTCACTCATCTGATCCGATAAATCGAAACGCATATGATTTATCTTATAGATGAGATCGGGCCGCATCAATAATATGGATCCTTTAGGGTTGTTCTTTATGTAATAATCGCCTATCATGCGCTCCGGGCCGCATGAAACCAGCATTGCAAGAGCCGGTAACAAAATAAATGCAGAACGGCGTATATTCTTCTTCAGAGATGTAAACATAGCGTTAAAGCGTATTATCGGTAATTGGGCAATTATTATATACTTTGGGAATATTAGTAAATATTAAATTCTATTCTCCGATTCTGTTGATGGATTTTTTTTACATTTAATAAGTTGCTAAGGGTGATGTATGAAATAATTAGAACCAGAATACAAATATAATAGAATAACCCAATTACGAAGGAGCTCCATTGACAAGCAACTTCGCTGCGAAAGCCTTGCCATAATCGTAACCTTTTTGTAATTCATCAGAATGAGGCGTAAATTTCACATAAACACCGTTGCCAAAGAATTTGAGCTTAAGGTTGGAGAGATTGTTTTCTATCAATTTAAAGGCTTCTCCGCTCCAGCCATACGATCCAAAGGCTCCACACAGTTTACCGTGGTCGCGTATAGGATTGATAGCCGCAAATAGCTGATAAACAGGCAGCAGAATATTCTGATTGATGATTGGGCATCCAACGATAATACCTGTACTGCTTGCAATCTGGTCCTCCAGGACTTCCATACTCACATGTTCGATATCCATTACCTGCACTTCAATATCACCAGGCTGTGATATGCCTTCAGCGATTTTAAAGGCCAATGCACCTGTATTGTGATAAGCTGATACGTATGGAATAAAAACCCGCTGTTTGCCGGGTAAAACTGCAGCTGCCAGGGCATATTTTTCGGAGAGATCTACATATTTCTTCCAGTCGGTTCGCAGGATTGGGCCATGCCCGGGGCAAATAGTAGCAATCTCGAGCGGCTTTATCTTCCCGATGGCTTTGAGCATGAATTTGCTGAAAGGCTTCATGATCACGTCAAAATAATAACGGAATGCTTCGTCCCAATTGCCAACTTTATCATCGAACATTTCTTCGGAACAATAATGGGCACCGAAAGAATCGCATGTAAATAATACTTTATCCTCTATAAGGTAGGTATAAATGGAATCGGGCCAATGCAGGTTAGGGGCGCTAATAATCCTGAGCTTTTTATTTCCCAAATCCAGAACATCTCCATCCTTCACCACACGGTGCGGGAAATCCGTTCCCAACATATCCCTGAGGTATCTGATGGCGTTTCCGCTTCCAATTACGGTAGCATTTGGGGCTAAGGCCAGCAATTTCCCGAGGCAGCCGGTATGGTCGGGTTCGGCATGTTCCAGAACGATATATTCTATTTCGGCCGGATCGGTAACCTGGCGAATCTTGGCCAGGTAGGTTTCCCAATAATTTTCTTTAACAGTCTCAACAATTGTCTTCTTCGTGGCATTCACAAAATAGGAGTTGTAAGTAGTTCCATATCGTGTCTGCATCACTACATCAAATGTGATCAGGTCAGGATCGAGCACACCAATCCATTTTACATCAGGAGTAACTTCAAGAACTTTATTATCAGTCATAAATAAAAAGGTAAGCTGTAAGTTAGTTTTGCTAAATCCGGAATGTCCGTTTTTCGGCATAGATTTCAGGTTGCAAAGGTATCAATTTCTCAATTTTTAAGTTGAAACAGGATAAGGCGAATTGATACCTTAAAATTCAAGCGTCATTTGAATATCATCGGGATCATCGCCTACTGGCTTTTCAGCTCTTGGGAAATTATCAGTCTCCTCGGACCATGGCGTGCTATCGGCTTCTTCTTCCAACAGAACTTCTTCTACATCAGGTTCCTCAGCAGGCAGTTCAATTTCCGGCTCTTCAAAAGGCAATGGTTCGAGCAGTTCCACGCGTTTGATCGCGTAATTGCTCAGGCGCTTGCCTTTGGCGCGAAATCCCATTATGTCGATAAATTCCGACACGTTCACTTCTTCATTGTCCAATGGCTTCTTATTCAACTTTTCATCAAACCTGATGAGCAGCACCGGCAACCAATCGGAGGAAACTGCCACAAGTATGGAACCTTTTTCTTCACCAATAAAATCGGTCTTCTTATCCGTTGCCTCCACCAGGAAACGCTTGAGGAAATAAGTGCTTTTTTCAGCATTATAATATACGGCCGACAATGGCTTATTGGGTTTAAACTTTTCGAGCAGCAGCATATCCTCTTCAAAATGGTTAGAGAGGTCGAAATTCATGAGCCTGTAATACCCTGAGCGCATAACTGTCAAAATCTTATCGTCCTCTTTAAATTCGCCAAGCAGTATACCCCGTTGGTCGGCATTGAGCCGTTTTACAGTATCGTCGTACCAGATGCTGCGTGCACCAAGCGTGGATAGTCCCTTCTCTTCCTGGATAATCTTACGGACAGGATATTTTGACAGGATATTGCCCAGCGAGCTCCTGCCTTTGATGGCCAACTCGCCGAAATCGAAATCGAAAACCAGTTTTTTAAGTTTGGGCTTAGGCTTAAGGAAGATTTTTACAACTTCTGACTCGCCATTTGGGTTTGCCGTAAAATAAAGAACTTTGGACCCCGGCTTTCCTTTGGTGAGCGTGTATTCCTTGTCGCGCGTAATACCTATTACGGCAAAACGCTTAACGTATGCAGCGCCTGATCGTCCATCCTGATAGGCCATGTTGTAAATGGTACGTTCGTCGTTCTTCTTGAATATATCGATATGCTGAACATTTTCGCCAATAAATACTTTATCCACTACTCGGGTTACGATAAAAGTACCGTCTTCGCGGAAAATGATAATATCGTCGATGTCGGAACAATCGCCCACGAATTCGTCTTTTTTCAGGGAAGTACCTGCAAATCCTTCAGCGCGGTTCACATAGAGCTTAAGCGTGGCAGCAGCTACCATCGTGGCTTCTATGTTGTCGAAGTTCCTGATTTCGGTTTTCCGGTCGCGGTCCTTGCCGTATTTCTTCCTGATATTCTGGAAGTAATAAATGGCAAAATCGATCAGGTGCGCCAGGTGATTTTTAACTTCTTCAATCTCAACTTCTAAAGAACGCATCAACTCATCAGCCTTATAGGAGTTGAATTTGGAGATACGTTTGATTCTTATTTCGGTAAGCCTCAGGATATCATCTGTAGTTATTATCCTGTAAAACTGAGGTTTGTAAGGTGTCAATCCGGTATCAATAGCTTCGATAACGGCTTCCCAGGTCTTGCATTCTTCAATATCGCGGTAAATCCGTTTTTCGATAAATATTTTTTCGAGCGACGCGAAGAGCAAATTCTCCACAAGTTCATTCAGCCTTATCTCGAGTTCACGTTTAAGCAGGGCGACCGTATTATGCGTGGATATCCGCAGCATTTCCTTCACACCGACAAAACGTGGTCTTCCGTTGTCGATAACGCAGCTGTTGGGCGAAATGGAAATTTCGCAATCGGTGAAGGCGTATAGTGCATCAATTGTAGTATCAGGCGAAACTCCCGGCATAAGGTGGATCAGAATCTCCACGTTTCGGGCAGTATTGTCGTCGATCTTCCGGATCTTAATTTTCCCCTTTTCATTGGCGGCAATAATGGTATCAATCAATCCG
>DASVHX010000378.1:0-1553 GCA_036382355.1 Bacteroidales bacterium | reverse complement strand
AGTAAGCAAAATCTTACTGATTTTCACTATTTAGAGCGGGCTACAGAAGGAATTTTCTTCTTATCCAGCAAAGACGTTTCTCAATTAGATTGCAAATTGTAACTGAAGAGCCCATTAATGTAAGGCTGTGAAACGCTGCTTTCACGCCTCTCCGAGTATAGCGCTTATAGCTATTCTCACACCTTTCCGCAATACGTCCAGATGAACCCGCTTATGTATGAGTTCTTCGTTCATCTGAAGATATAATTCATCCACCGATCCCACAGGTGCTGCATTAATTCCTACAATAATATCACCATTTTTCAATTGGGAATTATCCGCTGTCCTGTTCTCAAGTATTTTTAAGATCAAAATACCCCTGTTAATGGAAAGTTGATTATAAACAATCACACGCTGAGGTAGAATGATAGTATGTCCTTCTATTCCCAATAACGCCCTGCGCACCTTTTTTCCTGTAATCAGCTTTCCCACCACGTACTCGGCTACCGAAGAACCAACTGCAAAACACAATCCCTGCGCCTGCGTAATGATGGCTGTATTTATTCCTATCACTTCGCCTGCGGAATTTATCAATGGACCTCCTGAATTGCCTGGATTAAGTGCGGCATCAGTCTGGATAATACTTTCGATCAGCCTGCCGGTATAGCTGCGCATGGAGCGGCCCAATGCACTTACAACACCTGCCGTTACAGTATATTGAAACCCCAAAGGATTGCCTATGGCTATCACAAGTTGGCCGACATTCAGTTTCCTGGAATCGCCAAAACGGGCGAAAGGCAGGCTATTGTCATAGATGCGGATTACGGCAATATCAGTGGAAGGATCGTCGCCTTTTACTTCTGCCTGATGCGATGTACCATCGGGCAGATTAACCACTATTTCATGAGCGCCATTCACCACATGGCTGTTTGTAACAATAAATCCTTCGGACGAGATAAGAAATCCTGACCCTGTGCCGCCTTGCGGCATGGATTGCCTCTTTTTCAAGGTAGTTGTTATCTGTACAACTGCAGGACTGACTTTATTTGTTGCTTCGATCACAATCCTGGAATAAGCATCAATTTCCGGATCTTCAGCAATAATGGAATTACGATAAGTGGCCTTATGCGGTGAGCTGGTATATTTCGAGTTTATCAATGTTTCCATGATTATTTTTTTAATGTAATGATCAACCCAATATTAAGCCAGTTATAACATAATGACAGGATGTCATGGCGAAATAAACGAAGATGCCGTATTTCTTAAAAAAACAAGAAGAACGCTACTGACATTTTATCGAAAATGATCGTACGATAAGCAAAAGAAACTGTCTTAAAAGTCGTAACAAGCGTCGGCAGCAACGCGCTATCAACACAAAACTTTCGCACCATTTTGGAAAAGAAAAACTTTAGCATGACCGTTCTTCATTCGGGCTTGTTATATTGCTCATGAAGCAGTAATTTAGTCGGAATAATCCCGCAAAGTATTTAAACGAAACGAATATGATATTTGACCTCGATTTGATTAAAAAAGTCTATGCATTATTTCCATCGCGCATCGAAAATGCCCGTCGA
>DASVHX010000377.1:0-8425 GCA_036382355.1 Bacteroidales bacterium | reverse complement strand
AAGCCCAAACCTCCCCTTAAAAGAACCGGTAAAACCGTTGCCGTGATCGGTTCAGGTCCTGCTGGGCTTGCAGCAGCCGACCAACTAAATAAAGCAGGGCATCTGGTTGTTGTTTTCGAAAAATCAGATGCCATCGGCGGTCTCTTGCGTTACGGTATCCCTGATTTTAAGATGAGCAAAGTTGTGATCGACCGTCGCCTGAATATTCTGGAGCAGGAAGGAATTATATTTAAAACAGGAATTGATGCCGGAAAGGACATCAGCGCCAGGGAACTGCTTGATTCCTATGATGCGCTTTGTTTAACCGTTGGAGCTATGAAACCCAGGGACCTTCCCGTGGAAGGCCGCGATCTGAAAGGTGTTCATTTTGCTATGGAGTTCCTCACCCAGCAAAATAAAGTTACCCGCGGAGAAATAATTCCACAGGAAGAGAGAATCTCAGCAAAAGATAAAAATGTACTGATTATCGGTGGAGGTGATACCGGTTCGGACTGCGTGGGAACTTCCATCCGCCAGGGAGCTAAAAGAGTGATGCAAATTGAAATTCTCCCAAAGCCTCCTGATATCAGGGAAACAGATAATCCATGGCCTTACTACGGTTATACACTTAAAACAACCTCTTCCCATCAGGAAGGTTGTGAAAGACGCTGGAGCCTGAATACCATGAAATTTCATGGCAATCACAAAGTCGAAAAAGCAGAAGTTGCAAGTGTGGAATGGACAAAAAATGCTTTTTCGCGGCCCGGGATGAAACTTATATCTGGCTCCGCGGAAATGATTGATGCTGATCTGGTTTTACTTGCCATGGGATTTGTGCATCCTGAAAAGGAAGGACTTCTGAATGATCTGCAAGTGGCATATACCGAAAGAAATAATGTACAAATCTCCAAAAAATACCAAACCTCTATTCCAAAGGTATTTGCAGCAGGAGATACAGTTCTGGGAGCTAGTCTTGTTGTAAAAGCAATCTTTTCCGGAAGATCGGCAGCGAGAGAAATCAATGCTTTTCTTACTTCAGAGGCATAATTTCTTTGATGAACATATGCGAAGCAGGACTGTTACATTTTTTGAAATCAATTTAAAGAATAAAATATCCATATCTGTGCAATATTGGTGTTGGCGCTTATTTGTAAAGGGCTTATAGACAACGTGCACATTAATGGGAAAATATGCCAGAGAGGCAACTTGTTTACGACCTTCCTCTTTTATTTTTAATACTATTTATTATAAAAACCAAAGACTATGAGTAAGACACACAAATTTAATCTCGCCGAGAATCAAATGCCACAACAGTGGTATAACATTATGGCAGATATGCCCAATAAACCATTACCTCCTTTGCATCCCGGTACAAAAAAACCTATAGGGCCTGAGGATTTGTCTGCTATTTTTCCTATGGAGTTAATCAAACAGGAAGTATCGACTGTGCGTTATATCGATATTCCGGAAGAAGTCCAGGAAATCTATAAAATCTGGAGACCAACTCCCCTGGTAAGAGCTTATAATCTGGAGAAATACCTCGATACTCCCGCAAAAATATATTATAAAAATGAAAGTGTGAGCCCTGCCGGATCGCATAAACCCAACACTGCCGTGCCTCAGGCATATTACAATTATAAAGCCGGCGTAAAGAAAATGACTACCGAAACAGGAGCAGGACAGTGGGGAAGCGCACTTGCTTTTGCTACTCAGCTTTTTAATATCGACCTGAAGGTATTTATGGTTAAGGTTTCCTATCAGCAGAAACCCTATCGCAAATCCATGATGAATCTCTGGGGAGCTGATGTAATCCCTTCTCCGAGCAATATGACCGAGTCGGGAAGGTCAATCCTTGCACTGGACCCGGATTCTCCGGGGAGCCTTGGAATTGCGATCTCCGAAGCCGTTGAAATGGCTGCGAAGGATCCGGGTACAAATTATTCCCTGGGGAGTGTATTAAATCATGTACTTCTGCATCAAACCATTATCGGGCTTGAGGCTCTTAAACAAATGGAAATGGCCGGTGCATATCCTGATGTAGTATTGGGTTGTTTTGGCGGAGGCAGTAATTTCGGGGGAATATCCTTTCCTTTCCTGGGAGAAAACTTCCGGAAAGGGAAGAAAACCCGGATTGTGGCAGTTGAACCGGCTTCTTGTCCAAAACTAACGCGGGGCCAGTTCCACTATGATTTTGGGGATACGGTAGGATTAACCCCTCTGCTTCCCATGTACACGCTAGGGCATAATTTTGTTCCCGACACCATTCATGCAGGAGGATTGCGTTACCATGGAGCAGGAGCTATTGTTAGCCAATTGCTGAAAGATAAACTTATCGAAGCAATATCAGTTAAACAGCTCGAAACCTTTAAAGCCGGGATGATTTTCGCTAAAACCGAAGGTATTATCCCTGCACCGGAGACAAGCCATGCGATCGCTGCTGTAATCAGGGAAGCTGAGCAAGCCAAAAAAGAAGGAAAACAAAAAACCATCCTGTTTAACTTCTCGGGTCATGGAATTATAGATCTTGCTGCCTACGATCAATATCTTGAGGGAAAACTGGAAGATCATGAGGTTACTGATGCTGAAATAGCCAAGAGTGTTCAAGAATTAGAACAACTCGTATAGATCAGATTTAATTTCTATATCCTAAGCTTGTCCCATAAGCCTTGATAAATTACTTTAAGACTGCGGAACAAGCTTTTTTTATGTCCTGAAAAAAGAATCGCCCCGGATTTCTCCGGAGCGATTTCAAAGGCATTCAGTAAATCTTTACAAATTAATTAACCTGTAATGTACAAGGATTCATCGCCACTTTCTTTGGTACGGATGCGGTACGACTGCTCCACCGGGCTCACGAATATTTTTCCATCACCAACTGCGCCTGTATAGGCGGTTTCTAACAAACAATCTATTGTTTTTTTAACGTTAATATCTCTTACAACAATAGAAAGTGTTCTTCGGGAAATAAATTCAGTGTCGTCAGAAGACCCCCTGTATGAGCCCTTTCTTTTCGTTTCATTTCCTACTCCTATGCTGTCCCAATAGGAGAAAAAATCAATGTCAATTGCGTGCAACGCCTCTTTTACTTCCTGAAACTTTGAGACTCTTATAATTGCTTCGATTTTTTTCATTTCATTTAAGATTAAATATGAATATTTTTTTTTGAAACTGGTGTTTCGGTAATTCGAGGAATTCTACCTCTAAAAAACTGAAAGCCATCTTAGTCCAAATTTATAAAAATTCCTGGTACGAAACTGTTTTTTATTAATCGTGGTAAGCTTCAGCGCCATGTTCCCAAACATCAAGACCACCAGGACCTGTTTCACCTTCAGGTTCAACACGAAGTTTAAATGGATAGGGTAATTTCATTACGGCCCACATTAAGATAAGAGAAACAATTAATGTAGTCGCAGTAATGGTAAAACTACCAATTGCCTGAGCTTTAAGAACATCCCATCCACCACCGTAGAAGAGACCCCGAACCGGAGCTGTATTATCTGCGCCTAATGGTCCTGTAAACCCAAATTCTCCGCTGGCAAATAATCCAAGCGATAATGTGCCCCAAATACCATTAAACCCATGCACAGAAACCGCACCAACAGGATCATCAATACGTAGATGTTCCAATAAGTAAATGCCCAGAAATACAATGATTCCAGCTATACCCCCCAGGATGATCGATCCAAACGGAGATACCCAGTAACATGGGGCTGTAATCGCTACAAGCCCGGCTAACAAACCGTTCAAAGCAAACCCGGTATCAAACTTTCCTTTGAAAGGACCAAACCAAAGGGCACATAACATGGCAGCCAACGAACCAGCGCAAGCAGCAAGTGTAGTATTTGCAGCTATCCGGCCAATTCCCTGAAAGTCCATCGCTGAAAGCGTGCTCCCGGGGTTAAACCCATACCAGCCAAACCATAGCAAAAAAGCACCAACTGCAGCTAAAGGTAAATTGTGTGCTGCGGGTAAACCACCTTTTGCTTTGTCGTCGCGATAGAAGACACGTCCTATGCGGGGTCCTAATACAATTGCACCAGCCAAAGAAACCATCCCACCAATGGTATGTACCACTGAGGAACCGGCAAAGTCACGAAATCCCTGACCTAAAGAAGGCAAGAAGTTACCAGGAGTACCCATTAAGGCCAGGAAACCGTCGGGTCCCCATGCCCAGTGGCCGATAATAGGATAAATTAAGGCAGTAACGGCTATACTATAAATGATATCGCCACGGAAGCTGGTACGGCCAATCATAGCGCCCGAAGTAATAGTAGAAGCGGTATCGGCAAAAGCAAACTGGAAGATCCAGTGGGCTAATATAGCTACCCCTGTTGCTCCATAAGTATCGGGAACACCTTGTAAGAAAAACCAGTGGTACCCGATAAAACCGTTCCCATTGCTAAACATGAACGCGTAACCTATTGCCCAGAAAGAAAGACCACAAATAGCTGTGTCTAAAACGCACTCTACTAAAATATTTACGGCCTCACGTTTTCTGGCAAAACCTGCCTCCAGCATTACAAAACCAGCTTGCATCCCAAATACTAAAAACGCGGCAACAAGAGTCCAGACCGTATTTAAAGAGTTAATTACCGACGTTTCATGTGCAGTATAAGTATCTGCTGCCATCGCTGATGTACCTAATAACCCAGGTAATATCATCATTGCAAAAACGACGACAAACAGACCGATCATTTTCCCGGCAAGAATTGTTAAACCTAGTTTCCAGTTCTTGGGTTTTGACATATTTTCACTCATTCGAGCGAATAACTGACCCCTTCGGGGGTTAACTGTTCTGAAATCCATAATACAATTTTTGAAATTAGACAATATGAGTTGAATAAGCCTGTTTTGCGGTACCCAGCCTTTTTATATCCCATAACAACAGAAAATAAATATCTGCTTTATGTCTGGCTTTACGTACCTATTCAAATTTCTTTGAGCGAATGGTAGATTTAGTTTTTTCATGGTCTTGATAGAATTTATAATTTGTTTGTAGCTAAACTTCTTAAAAATTAATATCTAACTGTGTTGTAAAACTGTTAGCATTTTGGTTGTTCATATTATAGTATGCCTTTTTATTGTTATAAAAGTCATATCCACATATAACAGAAACATTTTTAGAGAAGGCCCATGAGAATCCTACATTTAACGCACCAAAAGAATTTTTACCTCCCTGATAGTCAACGGCAAGCCAAAGTTTATCTGATATTTCCGGCATAGCCCTATCCCATGATACCAGGAGACCAGAATTTGCTTTTTTCAGATTCTCATCCACCAGAATCTTCTCATTTCCGGTATAATAACCTATCGAAAGTCTGCCAACAATTGGCAATGTTTTCGCAATTTCTCCGTATATAATATTATAATTGGTAAGGTTTTTCTTAAGCCCAACATTAGCGGCCCCGACAGCAATAGCCGGAGCGTTTTTAAACAAGGCCCCCTCCGGGAATCCTAATTTTGCATTGAAATAAATTGGGTGGTCATCATATACGTTATCACCCATGGACAAATAATCCACACCGATCTCTCCCTGAAATTTTTTGAAAGGCAAAAGGCCGGTTGTTAGCCCGATATCATATATACCTGCACCGCGTACACCATCGATCTTCTCTGTCCTTAAATAATTATCGATACCTAAATGGAGTGTTTTCCATGCCTGAAAATCCGTGGATGGAATCCAGATTTGTGTTGATGGGGTAGCATTTAGGTCCATATTAAGTACGAACACTATTACAAATGTCAAAATACCGTAACCCAATTTAGGTTTACTAAAAAGCGATGCTTGTCCTCTTTTTTGTTCATTTGCTTTAGATTCAGCAACTAAACCGGCCAAAGTGGGAAATGCTGCGAGCAAGATGGTTTTGTTTTTCATAAAATAGAATTTTAGGGTTAGTGAAAATCTGTTTGTCATTTCATGTTTTTGTTTTTCGCTGCAAAAATAATTCTTTTTCACTTACCCCCCATATTTTTTTAACTAATTATTTTATTTTATGATTTTTTATTCATATACCCCCTATTTTTTAAACCTTTATAACATATATTATCACTTATTGTTTACATACCCCCCTAATTATGTAAATTGAATATCAATCCTGTTTTCAGGTTTCCGGTTACAGAACAAGCATTCTGTGACTCCTGTCCGAAAGGCTGATTTTTGTAACTGTGGGTGACCCGAAGATTGTTTTGTGCCTGGTTGAACGTTCATTTATCCCGTTAGGGATTTTGCGGAATTTCAAGCTATCCAGGGAATTGACTTTATGGTAACTCTTCCACACCCTTCTAAAAAAAATTCCGACCTGGACGAACCAGAACCGGGAATGGTGCATTAAGCGGTAATGCCACTGAATTGCAGGAATTGTGTCAGCTATGAGGCTGAAATCAACTACCATGCTTTCGCCGGCTGCACTTGTGACTGTTACACTGTCAGGAACCTTATAATTGTCGGCAGAATAATTTATAATATAGATACCAGGTTCCAGTTCGTCAAACAGATAATACCCGTCAGCACAGATACTTCGATCAATCCATTGTCGATGACCGTTAAGGTAGCATTAACAACAGGTAGTCCTGTACTTCTATCTGTAATAGTGCCTGAAATATCAATGAGGGTTGATTCGTTATAACCAGGCGAAGTTTTCCGTCTCCTTTTTCTTCTGAGGAACATATACTCATTGAATAATTGAGGATACTCTTCTTCGATGAGGCGAACGATAGGATCAAACAGGGTTTTTAACATTTGTCGATTGCCCGAAAGAAGTGATTGTAACTCCTCGTGGCTTTGTTTACGACTGGAAAGTTGGTCCCCCTGAGCGGAATTTGTAATTCCGCTCAACTTTTCGCATGTGTGCAACTGCGAACAGTGGCCAGAGTGGGGCGTTATTTACAACAATACGGCAAAGCCGGACAAAATGAAAAATCGTGAAAGCCGATTTTCGGAAGATGAACCTCGCTATACTATACTCATCTGGAGATTTCTTGAAATAATATCGGTTTCGTTAAATTGAAAACAATTTGATGTGTAAATAGATAATTGAAAATTATCTGGTGCTCAAAGCGGCATTACAAATGCCGCCCCGCGTGAGGCACACTATGAATAGACGCCAGATATATTTTATTAGCCCGTAGGGCTTTAATATCAATAGAAAAGAAAAAACACCGAACGAATAATTGCCTGTAGGGCATAAATAAAACCCTTATAACAATGGCAAACACATACACACTGTATTCGCTGTACAAAACCGGATATCATTAATTCATGAGAAATGGAAAATTGAGCTTTACAAATATATTAGTGGCATTATTGAGCAACAGGAACACAAACTATTCGCAATTAACAGAATGCCAGACCATATGCACATTCTTATCAGCATGAACCCCAAACAATCGGCGTCAGATTTAATGTATCATATCAAGAGAAGTTCTTCCTTATGGATTAATGATAACAAACTGGCTGCCGGTAAATTTTCCTGACAGGAAGGTTTTAGTGGATTTTCGTATGTTCCGGTTGCGATAAAAAAAGCACCCCGCCTCAATTCGGGGTGCTCCAAAACCAAAACAAAGAACTCTACCATTTAGTGGAGTTTTAAATTTAACATCTTCTTTACTTTTTGCTACTCTTATTCATCATTACAACAATCTTTTCATTATAATCCGGCAAAGGAGTAACCACATTCCCAACATCCGACCAGTCGGAATTCATAATACTCATGGAGAATGACATGGATTCGGAATTTATTTTAAAAACTTCCCTCGAAATACCAAATTCCATTTTTATGGTATTGCCTTCTTTGGTAATATAACCTGGTTTAACCGCTGTTTGACTGTCAAAACCCATGAATGGCCAGCCCGGATCTCCCTTTACCAAATCGACTATACTCGGTGAAAACCAACCACCATATAAATTCCCTTCACAACCATAATCAACGCCCATTCCTTTCATCGAAAAACCAGTTGAAACTGAATTGTCAACATCCATGTATACTCCAAAGATATGATCCATTATGCCTGCATTCTCTGCGATGGAATCGAATTCAACATAAACATAAAGGTAATTGGCGTCATAATCGATCTTAGCTGTATCAATGGCTCCTTTACCTGAAAGTAAGAAATCGGGATATGTTACTCCCTTCCAATCGTCGAATGTGCCATCCTCAAGATTAATTACTGACGGTTTATCAACTCTTAAAACGGTGTGGAAAATATATGGTTTTCCCTTAAAAGTTCCGTTCATGGTTATAAGATAATTACCAATTCCCGTGTACGTATGCGACACAGAATCACCTGATATAACTGGTGATTTATCTCCAAAATCCCATGAAATATCGGTGGCACTTTCTGCTGCATTGGCGAAAGTCACTGTTAGCCCATTATAATACGATCGGAAATCCAATGGAGGAGTTTCTTCAAGATTATATTTACCCTCCTTGCTGCACGATATGGAGAA
>DASVHX010000376.1:0-7116 GCA_036382355.1 Bacteroidales bacterium | reverse complement strand
TGTGAACTCGCTCGCCGGGTATGGTGAGATTTTCTATAGAAACACCATGGCTTCCGGCGTTATACCTCAGATATCAGTAATCCTCGGACCTTGCGCCGGAGGGGCTGTTTATTCTCCCGCACTTACCGATTATGTGTTTGTGGTAGATAAAATCTCCAAAATGTTCATCACAGGACCAGAAGTTATTAAGACTGTTCTGGGCGAGGAAATATCGATGGAAGAACTCGGCGGTGCACGTGTGCAGGCCGAAATAACAGGAAACGCACACTTCTTTGCCGAAAGTGAGGCCGAATGCTTCGATCAGATCAAACAGCTTTGTAGTTATATCCCCTGGAACAACACTAAAAAAGCAGAAACTTTTCCTAAAAAACCACCACGTACCCGCTCATACAACATCGAGAAAATTTTCCCAACCAATCCAAAACTACCTTACGATGTTAAAGACATTATAAGGTCTATCACAGATGATTCCGAATTTTTTGAAATCCAAGAGCGCTATGCTGCGAATATTGTGATTGGGTTTAGTCGTTTGCAGGGTCATACAGTTGGATTTGTTGCTAACCAACCACTTGTGCTCGCAGGTGTACTGGATGTAGATTCATCCAATAAGGCTGCCAGGTTTATACGTTATTGCGACGCATTCAATGTACCTTTAGTTACATTGGTCGATTTGCCGGGATATTTGCCGGGAGTAGACCAGGAACATGCGGGAGTTATCAGGCATGGAGCAAAGGTGTTGTATGCTTATTCTGAAGCTACCGTTCCTAAAATAACCGTGATCCTTCGTAAGGCATATGGTGGTGGTTACATTGCTATGTGTTCGAGCCACCTGCGTGCCGATTTCGTTTTTGCATGGCCTACTGCAGAAATCGCTGTTATGGGACCCGAAGGTGCTGCTAATATCATCTTCCGCAACGAAATCAAGAATGCAGCAGATCCCGAAGAAATGCGTAAGCAAAAAATCAAGGAGTACAAGGAAAAATTTGCAAATCCATTCGTTGCTGCTGCTTATGGCTATGTTGATGCCGTAATCGAGCCAGAAGAAACCCGTGCGATGCTTGTACATGCTCTTGAAATTTCAGCTGATAAAGATGAAGCGCGCCCAGCAAAAAAACACGGAATCCCGCCATTTTAATCTAAAAACTTTACCATGGAAGACAACGCTAACGATGGCTTAAAAACCATTATTATTGATAATGTTAAATACAAAACCAGACTCACCAACAAGTTTTTATCGCGAAAGCCATACGAACCAGTAGATCCGAAAATAATTACGGCAATTATTCCAGGCACAATAAGGAAAGTATCCATAAAAGATGGCAGCAAGGTGAAAAAAGGCGACATTCTCCTGGAACTTGAAGCAATGAAGATGTTGAACAACATCCGGGCAGATATGGACGGGGTGATTTATAAGGTGCTTGTTAAAACAGGTGAATCAGTTTCGCGGAAGCAGATACTTTTTCAATTCAAGTAATGGTTGGTATATTTATCTTGCTATAGCAGCAAGATACTGCTGATTGGATTCCGCAATAAGGGTGAGGATAAAATCTCTGCCCACTTTGTCCACAGAAGAAGTAACATTAATGGGAGGAAGTTCCTCCCATTCTTCTTTTAAAATGTCCAGATAACGTTGTTGGCTCTTCCGCAGTTTGTCCTTTGAGAGTTTATCAGCCTTTGTAAATATAAGCACGAAAGGCAGTTCCTTCAATGCCATCCATCGCATAAAACTCAGATCGGATTGCTGAGGTTCAAGTCTTACATCAATAAGCAGGAAGATATAGACCAGGTTAGCACGATTGGTAAGGTAATGGCGGATCATTGCTTCCCACGCTGCGCGATCCTTTTTGCCTACGCGTGCAAACCCATATCCGGGCAAATCCACGAGGTACCAGGCGGAATCAATAATAAAGTGATTAATAAGCCGTGTCTTTCCAGGCGTATTCGAAGTGCGCGCCAGGCCACGCGTGCCTGTCAGCATATTGATAAGAGAAGATTTTCCTACATTTGAACGACCTATAAAAGCATATTCCGGTAAAGTAGTTTCGGGACATTTTTCCCATTCCGTGCAGCTCGATGCATATTTGGCGTCCATAATCTGGTCGTATAAGTATACTATTTTGGCATGGTAAAATGCCGTTCTTTTTTAAATTCATAAATATCATCAATGGTTACCAGTATTCCGGTTTCCTCCACATCGCCAAATCCCGGATTTAACGCTGTACCAAAGCAAAGCATGGTAGATGACAAGTTCATGTAGGCATTTACAAGGGGCGGGATATTCTCGCCCAGATGACGTACCTGATGCACCAGTATTTTATAATCATTATCATAATTTCCTCCGTCGAACAGCGCTTCCAGTTTATTCGAATCGAACATCTGTTTCAATGGGTAAATCGGCGTAACCAGGCTTTCCTTATCGGCAAAATACTTCCGCATGAAGTACAGAATCATATTCCGGGCTTCTACATTGTAATGAGGATACATCGTAATTTTACCGAAGAAATATTTTACCTCCGGATGGCTTACAGCAATAGCACCAAGCCCGTTCCAGATATTATCGAGGGAATACATGCCCTTCCTGATATCAATCGTTGGTTGATATGCCGGTTGCACATATGATCTGCCCAGTTCAATCGTATAAGGGAGGTAGTCCTTTATAAAACGAGAGGAAAATTTGAACAATTCTGCTGTAGGTGTATCCACCGTATTATCAGGATGTACTTTTAGCGATTTCCCATGAATAAAACGGTAACCTCCTATAATTTCCTTTTCGCGTGGGTTCCAAACCAGAAGTTGCTGAAATGGCACTTCTGCAGTGTCAAATTCATCGAGGTCGCAGTCCTTTCCAGTCCCACCACCTGCATCCCTGAAAGTAATTTCACGCAATCTGCCTATCTCGCGGGTAACTTCAGGAGAATTGTGCCAGGTTACAATGTATATTTCATTATTTCCATTATTGGTGCTCCTTACAAACTTGTCAGGCGTAAGTTCCAGCTCCAGCAGTTGTTTGTCTATGGGTTCAATTACAGCTTGCATTGCATAAAGAGATTAGATATGGTTTTCATTTTCATAGTGAAATAGCATATGGAAAATTTCCTTCAGCATTTTGTTCAAGGGAGTAAACAAAGGCTTTTACAATTTGTGCCCATTGCGTATCCGTAAATCGTTTATCAAAAACCTGGTATTGAATTGGCTTCCCAAAAATGATTTTAACTTGCTTGTTCTTTTGATTGTACATTTCATCAACCAAATAAAGCATCTCGATATTTGCTTTGATTCCCAGTCGTTTTCTGAGGTTAGCCAGATTGTAAAAGAACCCTGAATTTCGTCCGTCAATATGTGTGGGAATAATATCGCGCTGATGTTTGCGGGCTTTTGTAATAAAACTTTTCTTCCATTCCAGATCGGCTATTCTGCCTTTTTGCTTTCGCGAACATAACCCTGCCGGGAAGTAGAGCACTGCCTTATCCGAGGCAAAAGTGCCCTCGAAAACTGATATATTTCCTGCATTGCTTCCATGTTTATTCACGGGAATGAACAGATCCGAAATATTGGGAAGGTTCATCAGCAAATCATTAACCGGAAATACGATGTCTTTCCTGACTTTACCAACTACACCCATGAGCGCAATACCATCCAGTCCACCCAGCGGATGGTTGGATGCGATCAGGAACCGTCCTTCTATCGGAATATTCGCAAGCCCTGATGTACTTATTTTTGCGTCAAATTCCTGAAGAATAGCATCCACAAAATCGAGACCTTGCTTATCACGATTGGTATATAAAAGAGCATTAAGCTCCTTTTGATGAATAACATGCTTAAGATAATTAATGATAAAACCTGGCAACGCTTTGAGCAAAGCAGGATTTTTATCGGCAATAACGCGCTCGATATCAATAAAATTCTCGTTTATCTCAATTACCTTATCCTTTTCATCCATTTGTAAACGACTTTTAACAGTATTGGCATCCCATGGGTGGCATTAGGCAAATTTACGGATAAATCGGCTCCAAACGGCTAAAGTAAGATGGCTGGTGCATTTTTGCTTTACCAGGATTTATTCATAGTAAAGCTTTCGCAGGAAAAACCACTATAATCTTTTAACCCTAAACCCGGTTCAGAAAATGAATGTCGGAAATTGTTGATAAAAAAGTGGTAATATGTGGTTAAAAGTGGTTTTTCTTACCTATATTTACCCGATATTTAAGGAGTAATTATAATGATCGAACTAATTGGTGTTCAGGAGTGCAAGGTTGATGCTAAAGGACGACTGTTATTCCCTGTCGCGATTAAGAATCAGCTTAAGGCTATATTGGACGAAGGGTTTGTAATAAAGCGCAGTATTTTCCATAAATGCCTGGAATTGTATCCTCGCTCAGAATGGAATAACGAAGTAAGAGGCGTGAACAAACTAAACCGCTTCGTAAAAAAGAATAATGATTTCATCCGTGTATTTATGGCAGGAGTGAGGGAAGTGGAACTCGACACAACCGGCCGCCTGCTTATCCCGAAAGACCTCGTCAATTTTGGTGAGATTAAATCTGAAGTTGTGCTCTCTTCATCGCTCAACAGGATAGAAATATGGGATAAGGATAAATACGAAGCATCGATAAGTGCAAGCATGGAAGACTTCTCGACGCTGGCCGAAGAAGTAATGGGTAATTTTAAAATAGAAGAATAAACTGTGTATCATATCCCCGTAATGCTTAAAGAAACACTGGAAGGGTTGGTTATAAAACCGGACGGCATCTATGTGGACGTAACATACGGTGGTGGTGGACATTCGCGCGAAATTCTGAAACAACTTGGCTCAGAAGGTCGACTGATTGGGTTTGACCAGGATGAAGACGCATTAAAGAATACGATTGAAGATAGTCGTTTCATGCTTATCCATCAGAATTTCAGGTACATGAAAAATTTCCTTAGGCTTTACAAAGCAATACCTGTAGATGGAATTCTGGCCGACCTGGGCATCTCTTCACATCAGATCGATGTGCCGGACCGTGGATTTTCTATACGCTATGATGATACCGAACTCGATCTGCGTATGGATCGAAAAAAAAGCTTGTCGGCCAAATATGTATTAAACACCTATACCGAGGAACAACTCCGTGATGTATTCAGCCAGTTTGGAGAATTACATAACGCGGCCAGGCTTGCTTATCTGATCAGCGAAAGCCGCAGGGAGAATGAGATATCTACTGTCAACCAGTTTAAAAGCGCTGTGAATTCATGTGCGCCCCGCGGAAAAGAAAACCAGTTTTTCGCTCGCATTTTCCAGGCATTACGCATCGAAGTAAACGATGAATTGGAAGTATTGAAGGAATTACTTCGACAGAGTAATGAAATCCTGAAGCCAGGTGGCAGGTTGGTCGTAATTGCTTACCATTCCCTGGAGGACCGCCTGGTAAAGAATTATATGCGTGCCGGAAATTTTGAAGGCATCCTGGAAAAAGATTTTTATGGTAATGTGCAACAACCACTCAGGCAAATCTCGCGAAAGCCCATTGAACCATCTGAAGCAGAAATAGAGGTGAACAGTCGTTCGCGGAGTGCTAAACTGAGAATAGCAGAAAAACTCTGATATGGAAATCAATCTAGGCATGTCCGAGGAAATTCCGGCACAGGAGAAACCTAAAGCTAAAAAGAAGAAAAATACACCGCTCAAGTCTATTGTTCAAGGAACAATACTTACACGCGAAAAGGTGGTAAAACAATTGCCATTCCTGATCTACATAGTATTGATAGCTGTATTGTACATTGCTAATTCATACAATTCGGACAAGGCAATTATTGAATGTAACCGCATAAAAAAAGCAAACGAAGAATACCGATATGCATACATCAGCACACATTCCAAACTAATGAATGTAAGCCGCCAATCGGAACTTGCGCGCAAACTGGTTACTACCGGTTTGAAGGAACTGAAGGTTCCGCCACGCAAAATTATAATACCTGAAAAAAACGATAAGAATTAACACTGTAACCTGATGAACGAGCACCGTAAGGATATCATGTGGAGGGTAAAACTTATTTACCTGGTGATATTTATTTATGGCATGGCTATTATCGGGCGCATCATGTATATCCAGTTTGTGGAAGGCGCAATGTGGAAGGCAAAAGCTGAAAAGATGTCCTTCCAGTATATGAATATTGAAGCCATGCGCGGAAATGTGTATGCTTCGGATGGAAGTTTCCTTGCAACCTCAATACCCATCTTTGAGCTTAGATTTGATTCGAAGGGGGAGGGTATTACCGACGAATTGTTTAGCGAAAAAGTTGATTCACTGGCTTTTGGCCTGGCACAGGTTTTCAAAGATCGCACACGGCGTGAGTATAAATCAGAATTACTACATGCACACGAAAATGGCAACAGGTATTTCCTGTTAAAAAGGAATGTAACCTACGATCAGTTAAAATTAATCCGAAAGCTTCCTATTTTCGATTTAGGCAAAAATAAAGGCGGGCTTATCGCTACTGCAATCAACAAGCGTGTTTTGCCATTTGATCAACTTGCTTTTCGTACCATTGGCTGGGACAAAGAAGGTCGTATAAACGATCTTGGGATTGAAGGCGCATATGGAAATACACTTGAGGGCAAGAGCGGGAAACGCCTGATGCAGCGCCTGCCCAACGGTATGTGGCGGCCTATAAACCGGGAAAACGAGATAGAACCACAGACTGGCCGTGATATCATCACATCCATTGATATCAATATTCAGGATGTGGCAGAGGACGCATTGTTGCGCCAGCTTATCATAAATACTGCCGACCATGGCTGTGCTGTTCTGATGGAAGTGAAAACAGGAAAGATAAAAGCAATTGCTAATCTTGGCAGAAACCCTGATGGAACCTATACTGAAAAATACAATTACGCCATTGGAGAAAGCACAGAACCTGGTTCTACTTTTAAACTGTTTTCTCTGCTTGCCGCATTGGAGGACAAAAAGATAAAGCTAACGGATTCGGTGAATACATACGGAGGAGTAGGTACACGCTACGCGAACCGTATAATGAAGGATTCCCATCCGGGAGGCTATACATGGCTTACTGTTCAGCGAGCCTTCGAGAAGTCATCTAATGTAGGCGTTTCTCTCTTTATTACCAAGGCATATG
>DASVHX010000375.1:0-3626 GCA_036382355.1 Bacteroidales bacterium | reverse complement strand
TAATTATTGTGTTTGTGCAAATCTATACGTTCTGTCAGGAGCTCTAAATTTTCGATGGCTTTGTCATCAGAATATGCATGCGAATAAATACTGAGTTCGTTGTTAGCATGATTAAACACCAATACCAGCGAATACAGATGGTACAATAATTCAGGAATATCATTGGTGTAGTTTCTTAATGTTATCTCATGTGTATATTCAACTATATTGAACGAACAATATCCGAATAAGCCTTTAAGATTATCCAGAAGATGATCTTCAAACTCAAATATATTTATGAAATCAGTGAATGCTTTGTTCAGCGATTGCGCATCAGCAGGCAACGTTTCTTTTGTAATTTCTCCATTGATTATTGTTTTTGCCTGCTTGTTGTGTATGGTGATACTTGCTATCGGTTCGAAACATAAGAATGAATAGTGGTTGTTCTTACTGTTATAGTCCGAACTTTCCAACAACATAGGCGCACTATACTCATCCCGTAAAGCCAGGAATAAACTAACCGGGGTTTTGGTGTCGGATAGTAATTGTTGTGTTTTAGTGTAAATTTTCATAGGTGTAATTTTCAGATTTTGGGAAATAAAAAACCCGTTGTTCATTGCAAACAGCGGGTTACCTTAATATAAATTAATGCAAATAAGCTAGCTGTCCACAACGTTTGTCGTAAACTGCCACCAATAATTATTTGCTAAAAGAGTTCTCATTTGTGATGCAAAAGTAAACTAAAATTTTATATTTCCAAAATTCGGGATTTTATTTACGGGGTTAAAGCAAGAATAAATTGGATAATTCGAGGCTGGTTGTAGTTTTAAAAAATTCACTGATTTCAAAAGGGCCGGATTAAGTAAACACCTGGCAGTTGAATATGTTTTTTGAATAAGCAATTAAAAAGTCTGTCAAACTTTTTAACTGCTTATTTAACTTCTCTTTCAAGCAGTTTCGAATAACCCTAAGTAGCCCCTAATGCTTGGTAGACATCAGAAATTAGTAATAATGTGTTTCAACCATGGGTTGCCAAAGGTTTCGATAGGCTTCATTGCTGAAACCCATGCAGGTTTGTTCGAAGGCACACGTTTTATGCTCTTTTAAATCAACGATCTGGAAGAAGGTACAAGGCTCTTTTTCACAACGATGAAACTGGCAAAGCGGTTTTTCGTTGCAACAACTCCTTCCCAGCGACCAGAAAAAGTCATTGAGTTTGGTAACCTGGTGTCCGGAGACCTCTGCTATGATGCGAAAAGATTCAATACAAGCACTACGGATTTCTTCATCGCTTTCCAGCGAATCATGATTCGACAGTTTTTCGTGAAGATATGGATCGGTAATTTCTACGCAACCCAGCCGCAACAATACGCGCTGCATATGATAATCCATAATTGGCAAAAAGTTTGTTTTATCCGCGATTACAACCAATCCTGCTTCTTCAAGTAACTTAAGCAGGAATGTAATCTTCTTTTTCATCGGATCGGTGAAAGCCAAAGCAGCCGGCAGAATTTCGTAAAACCCTTTTCCTTGATTCAGAAGTTTGCCATCGGCAGTTTTCAAGAGTTTTACAAGGCTCGAATCAAAATGAATATCAATGAATGCATCAAGGTTTATAAGGAAGAGAACCCGTTCTTCAAGCCTGTCGAGCGATGTATTTTTAGGAAGGCCATCGGGTGAGAATAAATGCGCCAGCCGGCTACTGAGTGCTGCAATATTTGCAGGCAACATGGCTCCGGGCAGGAGGAATTCATCCTGGCTCTTCATCAATCGTGTAAAAACATATTCCAGATAATCCCAGCCAAATAGCCCAAGTTCATCGTTTTTCAATGTATAAGTTTGATGACAGATGGCCACGGAATAGAAAAGAGCGCGAAGGCGGGTTTCCAGAGGTGCTGGAACTACCAGGAATGGACGCTGATAGAATTTTTTGCGCAGTTTTAGCGTTTTAAGCAGGAGACCAGTTTCTGTGCTCTTTTTTTCATTGATTACAACAAGGCTTTGCATGGGCTAATTAGGGTATATGCGAAATAACTTATTCACGAAAATATGCGCATGGTGCATGAAATGAGACGGATTAGCAAACATCAGTATGCATTGTCCGGCAATAACATTATTCTTGGTATTAGCTACATCAGCAATGATCTTAGCGTTTGAAGAGCCTTGCTGTAACCATATGTTGCTGATTCCTTTTTCCTGGGCTTGTTTTAATAAAATTTCAGTTTGCTCAGGCTTGGTGACAATTACAATGCCACTTACTTCTGCGGGAAGCGATGCTACATCCGGATAGCAATTTTCGCCCTCGAATTCAGTGAGATGCTGACTGATCGGATACAAGGTATAACCTTGTTTTTTAAGTTCCTTAAAAATAGCATTGCCAAATTTGCGTGGATTTCTCGAAATCCCTGCTATGGCAATGTGCCGTTGGGCAATGAATTGTTCGATTTTCTGAATGCTTGCCATGGGGTTGTAATTTTAATTTTGTGATTGTTTTTAAATGTGCCAGGTGCCAGGTGCCAAGTGCCAGGTGCTATGTTCCGAGGACTTTGCAAATGTGAAAATTAGATTTTTAAGTTATTAGACTGTTAGAAAATTAGAAATTAGACAATTAGACAATTAGAAATTATGCCTTTTCTCTTTTCATCGGTAGTTTCTTCCTCCTTATTCCATCAAAAGTATATAATGCATTGGCAACTGCGGCAGCTGTGGGAACAAGCCCGATTTCACCAATTCCTTTGGCGCCATAAGGCCCAACGGGGTCGGTTTCTTCTATGCCAATCACTTCAATATCCGGTGTCTGCTCAGCATTCAGCACACCGCAATCCCGCAGTTTAGAGCTTACAAGCCGGCTGTTTTTCATGGGCAAGTCTTCAGTAAGCGCAAAACCAACACCCATGTGTACGGCGCCTTGGATCTGCCCTTCGAACAGCATCGGATTCATAATTTTTCCTGCATCATGTGCAGCATAAACTTTGGCGATGTCTCCTTTCTTATCCAGAACTACAAGTTGCGCCGCGTATCCATAAGAGTAATGGGTAATGATTTTTTCCACATCGGCGCCGGGCTTGGTAGTCCAATCGCAGATATAGCTTCCGGTATATGTATTTCCGCCCAGTTCCGGCAATGTATGTTCTTTCAGATCATTCCGAAGCGAAATTGATGCATCGATAATTGCATTTCCGAGCAAAGCCGTAGCCCGGGAAGAAGTCGTCATGCCAGTGGGCAATCCGGCATTCGTATCCACTTTTGCATCTATTAATTTCGCCTCGATTCCTGTTTCCTCGTGCAGGGTTTGGATGGCCATGTTATGCACGCCCTGGCCCATTTCCGTCCAGCCGTGTTCGATAAGTACACGTCCATTTTTTAAAATATTGATTTTTACATCGCAGAAATCAGGCATTCCATTACCAACACCGGAGTTTTTGATTGCGCAGGCCAGGCCGGCATATTTTGCTGCGTAAAAATGATCTTTTAATGCCAGAAGACAAGGCTTAATACCAACGCCGCCTTCCAAAATTTGTCCGGTAGCCGTCATTTTGCCATTATCCAGTGCATTCTCATAGCGGAATTTCCAGCGGTCGAATTCGCCTTTTTCGCAAAGTTCATCTATACAACTTTCCAGCGCGAAAGCCACCTGGTTAGCGCCA
>DASVHX010000374.1:0-3676 GCA_036382355.1 Bacteroidales bacterium | reverse complement strand
GAAAAATTAGTTGCAAGCCCCTGACCGTTGTGACAAATTGTACATCCAAAAGTTGCAATATCGTGTGGAATCTGAGAATGGCTGCGGAACGGAAGTGGGGCGTTGGCCAGCTTCCCGTTATCGATTCCTGTGTGACAGGTGATGCAACGGTCGATCCTATTCAGCTTCGGCACCCAGATTTGCTTCAGTACTAACGGGGAAGGTTTAACTTTTTGAGGTAGTTTCTCAATATATCGATTATAATCTCTTTGAACCGCTCGCCATTCACTGAAATAATCCTTAAGTGGAGAAATTGCTAATATGCCTAAAAAAGCAATTGCGGTAATAAAGTAGACTTTTCGAAGTTTGGTCATAAGTAATTCCTTTTTCTTAGGTGATGTCAATTCTAATTATCTGTTAATTACTTCATTTTTAACTATTCAGGCCTCATTTCCATGGCAATACCCAGCTCCATCCCGGCCCTCTGAAAAAAGTACCAATAACAGTTAACACTACAGCAACGAGAACAAACCAGGTCATAACCCATTCTGCCAAAGAACGGTGTGAAAGCCAGTAAATCCATCCTTTCTCCGGTTTAAGCCAATAAGGTAAGATCGCAAAGCCGTAAAGTACCAGGCTGGGAATCGCAATCGAATATGCGTCGTACAATACACATAACAGTACCACAATAAAAATCACACCTGAAAATATCAGATATGTAGTCCGGGGATTGTGAATCCACAAACCTTCTCTTTTATAATTAATATCAAAATAAGGAATAATTACCAGGGCAATGACCACTAAAAGCGGGATAAGCACACCCGCAACTACCGGGGGAAAACTGTGCAGTAATTCCTGTAATCCAAGGAAATACCAGGGTGCTTTTGCAGGATTGGGTGTATGCTGTGGTTCGGCCAGTTCCTCAAGCGGCGCATTGAACAGCAAAGCTACCAGTGACAGGACTATCACAACCAAAAGAAAACAGATTGCTTCCCGTATTATCAGATGGGGAAAACTCATCACCAGTTTTTCAGGTTTTTTTTCTGCTTCAAACCGTGCTGGTATTTTTTCCGGGAAATAGGCCAACCTCTGAGGAGTTTGTACCGGGTCAGCAGATTCTTCAACTTGATATTCGGGTGTTTCAGCCATAACTATTCACTTTAGATCTGTTTTAAATTTTCAAATTAATTCCCTTTCTATTTCCAAAGACTTTAATACAATCCTCCATCCTTCCGAATCCTCCAGAAATGCAAACCAATGAGGGAGCTCATCACCAGGGGTAAAATCACACAATGCAGAACATAGAACCGCACCAGGGTGTACTCGCCAATATCGTTTCCGCCTAAAAGCAGGAAACGAACCTTCTGACCAACCACCGGCACGTATTTTACGATATTGGCACCAACGGTTACCGCCCAATATGAAAGTTGATCATATGGTAAAAGGTAGCCGGTATAACTGAGCAGGAGGGTCAGCAGAAAAAGGAATACTCCGATAACCCAGTTGAACTCCCGCGGCCGTCGGTAAGCACCTTTATAAAATACCCGCAGCATATGAAGGAACACTGCGATCACCATCAGATGAGCCGCCCAGCGGTGCATGTTACGAAGGAACATCCCGTTGGAAACCACGTATTGCAGGTCTTTCATATTATGATAGGCATTTGGAATAGCTGGCTGGTAGTAGAGCATTAAAAGAATGCCGGTTACCACCAACACTACGAATAGCGAAAAAGTGATCATTCCCAGGTAAAATGTATATGAAAACCTGATGGCGCTTTCACGAACCTTAACAGGATGAATGTGCAGAGCCAGGCTGTTAAAGATGATAAGAGAGCGATCAAGGTTTGTTTTAATTGGAAGCCTGGTGCGAAAAATTGATCGCCAGAACTGGCTGTCCATAATGTTTGTGAAAAGTTTCATATTCTCATCAATTTATATCCAGGTTGTAAAAAGTAATGTATCAAACTTTAAGGATCATATCCTCCTCGCTAACTGTTTCAGCCATATCAACGATTACCCTGTCATCTTCCAGGTACAATTTGAACCGATCCAAAGAACGGGGAGCAGGACCTCTGATGACATCCCCGGTCTTATTAAAGATACTTCCATGACAGGGACAAGCAATTACTCCTTCAGGATACCCCGGGATTCCAGTCTCTTTCCATTCAACGATACATCCAAGATGAGTGCACACAGCAGACAAGGCATAGAAATAACCTTGCTTATCCCGGAAAACAATAAGACGATGTTCTGCATCAAATAAAACAGTGTTAGGCTGCATGGTCGCCAGCATGCCGATAACAAATCGCCTGGGCAATTCCAGTAAAACCTTTGGTGCGAGGAAGTCAAGTGTCACTCCAAGACTGCCAAGCGCTGCAATACCAATAGCTGCATTACCGGCAGCTACAAAAAATTTTCTCCTGTTTAAGTTTTCTTTACCGGATACCTTCTGATGTTCCTTTTTTTTGTCCTTAGCCATTTCGTATATCTCCTGTTTAGACTTTTAAAAAACAATTGACATTATCCTCACAATGATACTACCTCCTCAAACCCCTGCATAGTTATTGTCCCCACAGGGCATCGTTTGGCACATAAGCCACAGCGTATGCAGACCTCTTCATTCTTTATTAATACCAGGCCTTTACCTTTAATATCCTCTGTATCGATCTGAAATTCTGCCGCAATAACATCTTCTGACTTAGCATCAAAACCATACAGTTTTTTAGGAATGATTTCGATACAATTCTCCGGACAAATATCTGCGCACCCGCCGCATAATATACATTCCGTACCCAGGTCGGAATCACCTTCAAATATTGTATTTTCCCAACAACGCAAGCAACGTGAAGCTTCCCGCCTGGCCAGTTCCTCATTATATCCCAGTTCAACCTGTGCAATACCAACCCGCCTTTCCAGAGGCAGATTGGGAATTGGCTGCCGGGGAATTTGTGTATATCCCGGGATAGGCTGATAAGTGGCAGTATTATAGCAGGTTATTTTAACATCGGCTTGTGCAGGTTCTGTCCCACCAAGGAAGGTGTTGATTGAGCGTGCCGCCTGACGTCCGTCGGCAATAGCTGAAATGGCAATCCGCGGACCAAATGCAGCATCGCCCCCAGCAAAAATACCTTTGGAAGTAGTTGCCAGCGTCTCCGGATCTATCTCTATCATTCCTCTTGCAGAAACAGCAATGCCATCCTCAGGTTGAATAAAACTAAGATCTGGCAATTGACCGATCGAAATTATTATGGAATCGGCTTGAATAATACTTTCACTTCCTGAAGCGAATTGTGGATTAAACCTTCCTTCTTTATCAAAAATTGAGGCAACATTCCAAACTTCCAAACCTTCAACTTGCCCGTTTCTTGTCAGAATTCGTTTTGGTCCAACTGCATTGTGGATCGTGATGCGTTCTTCAATAGCCTGATCAATTTCTTCTTGGTCTGCTAACATTTCATCTCTGGATTCTAAAACCACCATATCCACTTTTTTTGCACCAAAACGTACGGCGGAACGAGCCACATCGAGGGCAGCAGTAATAGCAGAGGATGCCAGAATTTCAGGTTTTTCACGCCTTGCAACAGAGCGAGCCACGTCAAATGCCACATTTCCCCCGCCAATTACTACAATTTTTTCACCAAGATCTACCCGGTATCCAAGATTCACATTCAGTAAATAATCTACGGCATTCAAAA
>DASVHX010000373.1:0-2465 GCA_036382355.1 Bacteroidales bacterium | reverse complement strand
CTCCTGTTATCATGATGAGCCAAAACCGGCAGGAAACCAAGGACCGCTTACGTGCACTCAACGACTACCAGGTAAACCTGAAAGCTGAACTTGAAATAAGGCAGTTGCATGAAAAGATGGATCATTTGCTGATAAAGCAAGGACAGCGCATGTTGGAGATTCAGGAGATACAACTTGACCTGATGGAACAAATCCTTAATCTAAGCCAAAGAATGAACAATCACCTTGATGAATCGCAGGATAAAGGGAAAAAATGACTTTTTAAAGCTTTTTCTGGCTTGGGTAATATAGAAAATCCGCCGTGAATAAAACAAATCTGGATGAGTTTATCTTCTGAGTTCAAAATTCTTTCCGAGGTACACATTACGTACTTGTTCATTGGCAGCCAATTCCTGCGACGAACCTGCCATAAGCACCGAACCTTCGAAAAGCAGGTAAGCTCTGTCGGTAATCGACAAGGTTTCGTGAACGTTATGGTCGGTAATCAGAATCCCTATATTTTTGGTTTTGAGATTGGCAACAATTAATTGAATATCCTCCACAGCAATTGGATCCACGCCGGCAAAAGGCTCATCAAGCAAAATAAATTTAGGGTCAACAGCCAATGCCCGTGCTATCTCGCAGCGGCGACGTTCGCCACCAGACAGTTGAATTCCACTACTCTTACGCACTTGTTGCAATCCGAACTCCGCAATGAGCAATTCAAGCCGCTCATGCTGTTGGGTACGTGATAATTTTGTGAATTGAAGAACTGCCAGAATATTATCCTCCACACTCAGGCTCCGGAACACCGATGCTTCCTGGGCAAGGTAACCAATGCCAAGCTGAGCGCGCTTATACATAGGCAAACTGGTAATTTCCTGATTGTCGAGAAAAACTTTTCCTGATAAAGGCTTGATGAGCCCCACGATGATATAAAAGGAAGTTGTTTTACCAGCGCCATTCGGGCCCAGAAGGCCAACAATTTCTCCCTGATTTACTTCTACCGAAACATTGTTAACGACGGTTCGTTGACGGTATTTCTTTACAATATTCTCAGTTCGCAGGATCATAGTCTGACAAAGATAAATTGGAACCTGCAGTGCAGCAAGTATGCATATGCAGGCAAAAGTAGCTAAAAATCGAACTGAAGGGATACGAACACGCCAAAATTGGATGCCCTTGGATGGTTGAGGTATGATAACCGCCAGATTGCATCAACACGGATCACTTTAAAAATATTCTCGATACCCGCACCAGCCTCAAAATAGGGCTTCGTCAATGTATAAGAACCTTCCGGTAACCCTGCATACTTAATATTCTTAGGAGACACGCTTCCAACTACACCCCTAATCTGAAATTGCTCGCGCCATTTCAGTTTGCGCATCAGCGGAATTTTATTCAGGAAAAGCCCTTCAAAATGATGCGCGTACAAAAAACTGAGATATTTATCACTCACAAACTCATAGTAATACATAAGGTTGAAGGCGGATTCGTCGTACCAATATGTTTCGTTGCCCGAATGTATCTTGAGCAATGGAAATGGCAATTTACCCCATACCTGCCCAGCTTCGATGCTATATTTTGACCAGCCAAGTGTAGAAAGGTTAAACCAATGCCGAACCCTTACCTGTAAACGATTATACTCGTAATCGCCATGTAGAAAATCCTTAATACCGTAACCATACAATAATTCCAATACGGGGTATTTGGCGCTAAGGCTCATCCGCGTAAACTCACCATTTACAACCTTTTCCTTATATGCAAACCGTGTACTAAGTTCTATTTCGGAAGTTGTGATTTCACTCAGCATGCGGTATTCATTTGTCGTTTCGTCAAAAACTTTGATTCCTTCCGCATTTGTGGGCAAGAGTTTGCGATTGGCAAACAAAATTGTACTGGATAGCCCGCTAAACCATTCATGCTCGTAAGAGCCTTTGTATTCCTTCACCATGGAAAGACTATTGGTCGTATTTTTGCTAAACAGGCCAGCAAGCAAAAAATCCTCGCGAAAACCGTTCTGACTCATCCCGAGTTGTTCTATATCATATTTGTACGATGCTGAGAGTGCCCTGCGGGGATTTTTCCCTAGCATATACAGGAACCCACCACTGTATTTCATCTTTTGATCGAGTGTGCCATATGCGGCGTATCCCTCAAGCATTACTTTAGTACTGAAAGCATTACTGGTGCGACCACCAAATCTGAAGCGCGTCCCTTCGAGATAATTAAAACTTAGCATCGACATGTAGGGCCCCAGTTCGAAATTGCCCCTAACCCAATAACCTGAGGTGACCATTTGAAGAACGTCCACGTAAGTATTGAAAACCGGCAAGGTCTTTAATGTGTCAATCATATGGAAAATAGTACGCTCGTCCTTGTTGAGCTCCTCATGCCTGGCCCCCTGCCAGAATTCATCGCTCTTCTGATTAGAGTTTTTGAGCACAAGAATATTCGTGGGCAAGGCATATATCTTTTTATCTCTG
>DASVHX010000372.1:0-2279 GCA_036382355.1 Bacteroidales bacterium | reverse complement strand
TCTTTACTTCCGGGTCCATGCCCAGGTTACCGATCAGTTGTACGCGGTTTCTTAAAGTATTCATGGTTTTTGTTTTTTGGCCTGCAATGGAGCAGACAGGTTAATAATTGGATTTTGAATCAAATTTGTTATCTGTTGTTGACGAAGCAAATGTATAACCGCCGAAAAGCCGGATTCGGTTAATAAGCATTTACATCCGGATATAATTATTTGTAACCGTTTATAAACGTTTGTAAACGGATATTTTTTATCTTTACTGAAAATGAAACCCATGGAAAAGACTTGTCTCGATTGTGGTGAGCCCCTGAAAGGCCGGACTGACAAGAAATTCTGTTCGGACCAGTGCCGTAATAGTTACAACAACCGCCTGAATACCGAATCGACCAACCTGGTGCGCAATGTCAATGCAATCCTGCGCAAAAACAGGCGAATTTTAAACGAGTTAAACCCCGCGGAGAAAACAACAGTTCACAAGGACAAACTAGTGAACAGAGGTTTTAATTTTACATATTTCACCAGCATATATACCACGCAAAAAGGGCATACTTACAAATTCTGCTATGAGTATGGCTACCTGCCCATTGAGAACGATTTTTTTATGCTTGTGCTGCGCGATAATGGCGCGAAGAAAAACTGAAGGTCGTTTTGAGCTAATAACTTTTCACACTGATTTCCAAATCTTCTTTGCTCATCCTAATCACCCGATCGAAACAGTAAAACCGAAAAGGCTGCCCCATTTACAGAGTAGCCTTTCCTATTCGTTTAATTTTCTGTTAGTTAGGGTAAGAGAACGTAAATTGTTCCGGAGTTACCATTCCGTTGCCAATCCACGCGGTATTTGGTTGGGCATTCATCTCCAGTTATTGGCTCGTTATTGCTGTTATATCCAAAAGTGATTGTTGCACTTTTACTTTTCGAAGGTATCTGATGGATTTTTATGCCAGATACTGGATCCCAACTACATAATTCTTTGTGTACAACAGATTGGGTGATCTGGGTATAGAATGCTTCATCATTCCTGTTTGTACCCCATGTTACCAGGTTGGAGTATTCTCCAGCGGTTCCGAATCCGTCAATATTTATCAGCAATTGGTTGTGTGTCCCTGTATAGGTTATCTGTCTGGCAACATTCCATGTGCGGGAAGTTCCATTGTCGAAAGTAGTTTGCATCGCTCCATTTATCCTGTGAACGATGGAAGTTGCACCGAAGCCGAGCTGCCAGATGAAGCCGCCACTTACATTCTGAAATATTTTGGTTCCGTTGAATTTAAGCGATTTGCCTTTTGCTACGCGTGTAACGGTAAAATCAATAAACTTAAAGATAACCGTAGCTCCTGCCTGTCCCCAATGCGTTCCAACGGCCTTTTTAATCTCTATCTTCCCGGTTCTGTTCCTGGTTCCGTTACAGTTAAGCCCATCATAAGTAATGAAAAGTGAAATGCTGTCATTAATGATAGCTGTGGAATCGATAGTAGCATTGCAGGGTAATCCAATTGTAGATTTTTCCTGGCCACTACCAAACGACATTACGGTCTCAGCATCTTTTGATGCATCATCCATTGCATCTTCAACATTTATTTCATCGGTAGTCAATTGAAGCATGGACGATGTGTCGGTGCTGCCCTGGTTCATGTTATCCTTTTTGCAACCTGTAAGGCTAAATCCCAGCAACGCGACAAGTATAAAACTGAGTTGAAATAATTTTCTTGATTTCATGACGATTGATTTTTAAGTTTAGATATTTGACGTTCAAAACTAGAAAAGTAAAATGTGGATAGACGAAAAACATCAGATCTCAAACATTTTTCAATTCGTTTTAATATTCATAAATGAATTATGAATATTGTGGCTGGATAAAACGATCCTTTCATCCGAAAGAATAAAAGCAGAAAAGGGCTACCAAATGGCAACCCTTTTCCATTTTATCACATTTAATCGTGATTGATTATTCCCGTCTTATTTGCGGGTGATAATCATTTTCCTGTTTATTTGATCGCTTCCCGAAGTAAATGTTACCGTGTATATTCCGGCAGGAGCAGTACTCAGATCGATCTTATGTTTGGTGCTTCCATTTACCAAAACATCTTTCTGCTCGAACATCAGACTACCAAAACTATTATATACCCGGAGGGTAAACATCTCTGCTTTTGGCCAAGCCATTGTAGCTGTAAATAAACCATTGCTCGGAACTGGAAACAATTCAAAATGCCCTGCAGCATTGGTGTTAATTCCCACATAGAGAACATAGATATTATTTGAAGGAGCAGATACACATCCGT
>DASVHX010000371.1:0-3456 GCA_036382355.1 Bacteroidales bacterium | reverse complement strand
GGATTCGAAGCCTTTGAAGGGTCGAACCGAAAAAAAATAGTTTATGATTTTAACACATTGTTTCAAATCGGTAATTCATGCTATTGTCGTATTTTAAATCAAAGTCCACCAAAATTAACCGTTCTGAATGAGCAGTCATGGATCAAACAAAGCAGTTCTTTTCGCACTGGCGGGTAACCTGCTTATCGCCATCATCAAATACATAGTAGCTTTTATCACCGGCAGTGCTGCTATGTTAGCTGAATCCATACATTCAACAGCCGATAGTTTTAACCAGATTTTGCTTCTGATAGGTCATAAAAGAGCTGGAAAATCAGTCAATGAAATGCATAGTTTCGGGTATGCCAACGAAGTATTCTTCTGGTCGCTGATGGTAGCAGTATTGTTGTTTGTTGTTGGTGCGATGTTCTCTATCTACGAAGGTGTTCATAAACTTTTAAATCCGGAAAAACTTATTAATGTTTACTGGATTTTTGCTGTATTGATCAGTTCAATTTTTATTGAGGCTAAATCCTTCCGGGTTGCTTTTACTGAATTGCGGAAAACCACGAAACTCACGTTTTTCAAGGCTGTAATAGCATCAACACAGATAAGCCTGATCGTTATTGTGCTTGAGGACTCAGCTGCAATGGCCGGCCTGGTAATAGTGTTTGTTTCAACGGTACTGGCATGGCTGGTAAACCCGGTTTTCGATGCATTGGGAAGTATAAGCGTTGGAATTCTGCTTTTAGCTGTTTCTATCCTGCTGATTGCTGAAGTGAAAAACCTTATCGTTGGCGAAAGCATGCCCCGCGAATGGCGACAGGTGATGCGCAATGTGATCCATAAATATAAACAAATCAGGCACATCAATCATATGCAGACATTGGTAATGGGCGACAGCAAATATTTGGTATTGCTATCGGTAGATATTAATGATGAAATGAAAGGCTCTGAAGCAGAAGATATGATAGAGAAGTTAAAACTTAACCTGAAAAAAGAAATTCCTGAAATAGGTACTATTTACATCGAAATTCAGGATTCTGTCAGAAATCAAAAAGTCTGACCTTTCAAAGCGTGGGCACCAAATCGCAATATTGTCTTCCCGATGCTCGTGCCAGTTAACTGACTGGCAATTCGTAGGTTTACAAGGACAGCAATCCAGCCCGCAACGACATAAATTTTTCATGTTTATGTCAAAGCAATAACGTAAAACAATAACTTCTTCTAACTTTCTTTAAGGGAAATTGTTATATAAATAATTCTTAACTTTATAATTCCCTTATCCCGAAAAAATGAAAACACTTTTAGCTGTTCTGGCCTTCATGTTACTTGTTTCCATGCAGCAGGCCGTGCAATGGACCGCCCCTGCAAGTGCCGATGCAGTAAAGAACCCGCTTGCCGGCAACGCGCAAGCCACCAAAGAAGGCGCAACCCTTTTCACTAAGCAATGCCTCATGTGCCATGGCAGCAAAGGGATGGGCGACGGACCGGTGGGTATCAACCTTAACCCCAGGCCTGGTAATCTGCTGCTGCCCAAGGCGCAGAAACTTACCGACGGTGCAATCTTTTGGAAAATCACCAACGGAAAAGCCCCAATGCCTACTTTTAAGACTTCTCTTTCTGAAACACAGCGATGGCAGCTTGTCAATTATGTTAGAGAATTAGAGAGACTATATAAAAAATAATAAATCCAGCGTTATGAAGAAAATTCTACTATCATTTATCTTTCTGTTTGTATCGGGGGTAGCAGTTCACTGTCTGGCCCAGGATTCCGCATCAGCTCAACCGGAGGGTGTTAACAATCCCAATTGGGGTACAAAAAAAATGATCATTGTGGGCGGGGCAGAAGCCATGTTCGTTGCCGACACCGGCCAGAGCAACTTCAGGAATATAAAGTTTCACCTGTCGCCAATGGTCAGGCTGAGTGAAAAGTTATTCCTTATCTCGGAGATCGAGATCGAAACCGGCGATGGGGTAGCTGACTTTGGCCTGGAGCAGGTGCATTTCTTTTACGAGCTTGCACCAAACCTGAGCCTGTATGCAGGACGCTTCCTTCCTAAATTCGGTCATTACAGGGGCATGATAGGCGAAGGCTATATCAACCGTTTCCCTACCGACCCTGTTGGTTTTGGCGATGGGGGCATTGGTCCCATGGTCGAGGATGGTATAGGCATCGTGGGAGGTCTCCAACTCGGTTATTCCAAGCTGAACTACGACTTTTATCTTTCCAACGGCCCTGCTCTGATCACCGGCGCCAATGGCACCGATCCTTCCATGGCCGGGCAGTTTGATTATGAAGCCTACCTCGACAACAATAAAGGCAAAGCTTTTGGCGGAAGGATAGGTTTCCTGCCTTTTTCTAATTCGAGCCTTGAGATCGGGGCTTCAATGTTAATGTCCTCCAAAACCGGGGATCAAAACTCCGAATGGGAAAAGGTGGGCGCCACGTGGTGGGCATTGGATGCCAATTATTTCACTTTGATCAATCCCATCAAAAGTAACTTGCGCCTGAACTTTGAGTACAAGGGCATGAATGTGGACAAGGCTAACTATCTTCCCTCTGATGAAAACAGCATAACCTTCGACAATAAGAGTACATGTTATTACTTCCAGGGGAGCTTGCGTCCTAACGTGCAAAATAGATTCCTCAGCAGTCTTGAAGTTGCTGTAAGGCATTCGGAATTCGAACCGCCCAAGGATGCGCCATGGGGTGGATCCAAACTTACCCAAACTGCATTTGGTCTTAATTACTGGCTGGCCTGGGATTGTATATTGAAACTCACCTACCAGCAGCAGAGCGATATGAGCAATACTTTCCTTGCACAGATCATTTACAGATTCTAAGTCATTAACTTATAAACCATGGTCATGAAAAAGTTCAAAATCATATTCCTCCTGCTTATCTTCGGAATAATAACACTTACCTTAGTGATTAGTTGTAAGACACCCCAGGCAATTCTGGACAAGTCAGGAGCCCAGTTGTGGGGCGAAAACTGTGCCCGCTGCCACAATACGCCTTCACCGGCAGCTTATAGCGACGACCAGTGGGATATTATCGCTGCCCATATGAAAGTGAAAGCAGGTTTAACGGACATGGAGATCAAAAAGATCACTACCTTCCTGAAATCGGCGAATTAACAAATCTATGGGTTGTTCAACTGATGGGTAGCGGCAAGAATTATCGGGCCCGCTCCGGAATGCAAGATTGCAAAAGTTCAGGGTGCCAGAGTGATGTTCATTCTGGCACTCTTGTATCCTGTCATTCTGGTCACAATTGCATTTTATTCTTTCAGTATTGTAGTAATAAGGCTCCTAAAAGAATAACTGGAAAAGGAAGTTACATGAGAGAGATTAGCACACGGAGAATAGAACACGGATAACACGGATATTACGGATGGTCGCGGATAAGAGTAAGAAAAAGTGTATGTTCGCCAAATTGGTGTCATCTCCAGCCAATGCTGAAAAAGTTATAGT
>DASVHX010000370.1:0-2552 GCA_036382355.1 Bacteroidales bacterium | reverse complement strand
AATACAAAACAGGCTTTGAGTAATTCGCTTTAATCGTTCCTGCTAAACCAAATGAAGTAACCAAACCAATTCTGGCACACATTTCCTGTATGGAAGCCATTAGTGGAAATGTTATAAGTGCAGTCCAAAGCGTTGAAAGTCCATATGCAGCACCTGCCTGTGAGTATGTTGCAATTCCCGAAGGATCATCGTCGCTTGCACCTGTAATAAGACCCGGTCCCAGTAGTTTCCAGAAACGAATAAATTTATTTGTAGTATTTTTCATGTTGTCAATAATTTGTATTTTAATAATCTCATGGAATTACTCACATCTTGTTAATTTCTTTGGTATTTCCCGCAAGGTTGGGACAAGGTTCGCCATGAGAATAATCATTCCTGATAGTGAGAAAATATTTGCTCAAGGCAATTTTATTAGTTTTTTTGTGATGGGAACGGATTGACCGGCCAGGATAATACAAATATAGTAAATGCCCGGTATTAAAGTATTGATATTAATTGGCTGGTACCGCTCAGCCTTTTCAGCATGTTTTACGACAGTACCCATATTATTAATAATTGTATAGTTAAAACAGGGTGATGCAATGGTTTCATCAAAGGCTACAATAAAGTAGTCCTTTATTGGATTGGGGTAAATGTGCATAGAGGGTGTTGCTGAAAATGGCTCGTCCACACTGTTTGCAACATCATTAATCCGGGATAGTGTAAGCTGATTCACAATGCGTTTCCGGAAATTATTGTAAGTTACATCAAATGCGGCCCCCACAGTGAACACATTTACATTGGAAGCAAAAACGTGGTGGCTTGTAAAATTGACTTGTTCGTCGGATGGTAAAGTCCTTTGGAATTTATCGCCGTAATTGAAACCGACGTGCGGATAGAAAATGTAGTCGAGCCTGGAACTGGTTGTAAAAGCTGGTGATTTATTAATCTGATAGTTAACATCCACATAACCGTTCTGCCAAAAGTTACTATTTGCAATGCTGATCTGGATGTTAGGCAAAACCAATTCCTTTGCAGTGATCAGTATGCTCTTTTCTTCGCTTTTTACCAGGTTGTTTCCAACATCATAACAATTAAACACCAATGTGGCATCTTTCATGTCCTGAACATTGAATTGTATAGTATCCAGGAGATAGCCACTTACCGGTTGACGTTCATATAGCAGTGCGTTGTCCAGCAAAATTTCGATCCGTTTCACAGTGTCGTTCATAAAGATTTCGAGAGGTACTTTGTTAGTATATATTTCTGATGACCGGGGTTGAGTGATGATTGCCGATTGAAAAGCTTTTACGGCTGCCCATACCGGACGCTCCTGTCCCTGATTATCATACACACTGTTGTAATTTATCAGTCCAAACCACTCTTCAGCAACATCGTCGTGTACAAATTCATTGCCTCCTTTCCACCAGCCATCGCTGTAGTTAAACATACAGGATCCCGCCGCACCGCCATCAACCAATGCTTTATACATGTGTAAATTTCCTTCCTGTTGTTCAATAAAGCTGTTACCACCGTATCCCCAATTACCAAGGCCTGTAGGTGAAACAGACAGACCATATTCGGTGATGATTAGCGGAGAACTGAAATGGTCCAACTGATTAAGGTATTGGATGAAATCCCTGTAGCCATGCAAGTAGTTCACCGTAACAGGATTGTATATGTACACATTGTACGCGCTGAAATCGAAAATAGCCGGATTAATATAAGTTCCATTACTGGTATTGGCAATGCTTACCGGCCTATTGGGATGTTGCGTATGAATGATTTCGATCAATTGCGTCCATAACGCAACTGTTTCGTCATAACCTGCATTGGCAATAGTTTCGGGCTGTGGTTCATTCATGATCAGGTAGGCAATAATGTTGTCGTAGTTTTTGGAATAACTAAGCACATTGGCCACAATTGTCTTGGCTTGATCGACAAATGCCTGATCAGCAAAATTTCCACCGGGATCAATCCAGATACCCATAACGATCTTTACATTGTATTGCTGAAGTATATTAAGTTCCTGGGCTGTAAATGGCGCCCATGTGCGGATGGTATTAAAGCCGCCGGCCATTATCCGTTGTATATCGAACCGTAACTGTTCTTCATCAAAGGTTCTTGCCCAGGGCAGCTCACCAGGTGTGGCTCCCACTTCATAACCAATGCCCTTCACAAAAAATTTTTGCCCATCAATGTAAAAACTATTGTTTTTTAATTCCACATGCTGTGCAATTCCACAAAGTGGAAATAACAAAACGAATATAATAATCTGTAGTAATCGGTTTTGGAACATTTCAGTTTTCATTTTCATTAAATGCTTTCACTTAATGCTTCAGTTAAAAAGAAGTTTAATATATTCACTATCTATTATACAACACGTGTGTATGGAAATTGGACGACAGAAAAGATGCTTTCTTTGAAATTTATTATTGCAAATCCTGCTGAGCCTCACAAGAATATTTATGGGATGTAGAAATTAACATTTTTTCAGTTATATTTTAAACTCTTTTATTCCCTGAAAATCAACATCACAATTGTTCCATTCATCCTGAATATTTGCTCCAATT
>DASVHX010000369.1:0-3340 GCA_036382355.1 Bacteroidales bacterium | reverse complement strand
GTCTAAGAAGTAATAACTATGCTATCCTAACGTTAGTTGCATTTAATCCTTTTTTTCCTTCTTGCAGGTCAAAAGTGACTTCGTCACCTTCTCTGATCTGGTCAATAAGACCTGATGCATGTACGAAGTACTCTTTTTCTGAATCTGTGTCCAATATAAATCCAAATCCTTTGGATTCATTGAAGAACTTTACTTTTCCGTGTTTCATAATAATGTTATGTAATATGTAATTAAAATATGGCCAAAGATACTTAAATGAAATATACAAACTTCAACAAAAAACAAATAAAATATTAAAAATTATTCAATTAGCTCTATTTAAGGCATTTATATATCATTCTCTTTTCATCCTTAGGGGCTCATTAGTTAAATATCGTTCTTACGAATATAAAAATGACGCCATAAACTGCATTTCTCTTACAAAAAATCAATTGAATGAGATCGTTTAAATGTATTTTTCAGATTATGCAACTGCTTTCTAACGTTTTATACTTCTCACCGTTTCAGCAATTCCTTCTGCATAGGTCGTAGTATGAAATGTAAAGGCAGAGTCGAATTTTGCGCTATCAAACAGGTAATCGGCTTCACTCTGGTACAACATCTCGATGCTTTCCTTCACTATTGGGTTGAATAAAGCTACTATTTGCAATAACCATTTCGGGAGCGTTATATGCTTTGGTGGAACGCCAAATTCTTTTGCTGCCATAGCGATAATTTCCTTTCCATTCAGCGGATGCTTATCTGTTGGGAGGTGCCAGACCTGGCCGAATGCCGAAGTTGTGTTGCCTAGCAATGCTGTAGCTTTACCTGCATCAGGCGTATAGGTTAATGAATGTTTTACGCTGTCGTTCAGCATCCATTGAGCTTTTTTACCTTTAGCAAGGTTGTCGAAAAGCATTACGGAAACGAAACTCAATGGTGTGTTCGGTCCATAAAAATCAGCTGAACGGGCGATCAAAGCCACAATATTTCCTTGATTAACTTCATCCATCAACATTTTGGCGATTGCGGCGCGTACTTCACCTTTTTTACTGCAAGGGTTTACAGGGGTTTCTTCGGTCATCCATCCGGTTACTTTGCCATACAGGTAAAGATTATCGAAGAAAACCAATTTCGAATTATTCTTTTTGCAGGCATCAATTACGTTTCGCATGATGACAGGCCAAAGTTTCCTCCAAATTTTAATATTATACTGTAGCCCTGCAGTGAGATAAACGACTTCTGATCCGGCCACGGCAACCAGGGTTTGTTCGGGGTCGGTAAGATCGGCGGAGAAGACTTCATCGGTGTCGTTAACCTTTCGCGGATTGCGGCTTACCAGCCGGATTTTGGTGGTGTATTGGGTTAATGCTTTAGCTAGTTCAGTAGCTATGATGCCGTTGGCACCAAGAATAGTTTGCATGGATTTTTTTTATAAAGATAATAACAACTTCCGAAGTATGATAAAGTTCTTATTCTTAATGAATCAAAGATTAAAATTTGTATTAATTCTACTTCCCAAACCAGAATCAATCGGTGAACAGAATCCGGACTTCTTCAACTGTTGCGCTAAACTTTTGTACCTTCGCCAGGCAATTCCGACAAAGCAAATGAACATCATTACATACAACGTGAACGGTATCCGTTCGGCCCTATCAAAAGGATTGATGGACTGGCTGCGCGCTGCCGACCCCGATATTATCTGCCTGCAGGAAACCAAAGCCCAGCCCGACCAGGTATCGGTTTTCGACTTTGAGGAAGCCGGATACCGCAACTACTGGTTTTCGGCTACTAAAAAAGGCTACAGCGGCGTGGCCCTGCTTACCAAACGCGAACCTGATAAAGTGGTGTACGGCATGGGTATAGAAAAGTACGATTATGAAGGTCGTATGATGAGGGCTGATTTCGGCGACACTTCCGTAATCAGTGTTTATCATCCTTCCGGCACTACCGGCGAACATCGGCAAGGTTTCAAAATGATCTGGCTCGATGATTTCTTAAATTATATTCACAAACTGAAGCAAACCCGACCTAATCTGATAATAGCTGGTGATTTTAACATTTGCCACCGTGCTATTGATATTCATAACCCAGTGAGCAACGCCAATAGTTCAGGTTTCCTTCCTGAAGAACGCGAATGGGTTACAAAATTCCTGAATAGCGGGTTTGTTGATTCCTTCAGATATTTCAACAAAGACCCGCATCACTATACCTGGTGGAGTTTTCGTGCGAATGCCCGTGAAAGAAACCTTGGCTGGCGCATCGATTACAACATGGTAAGCGACTCACTCGAAAACCAAATGAAACGTGCAGTAATCCTGCCACAGGCAAAGCATTCGGATCATTGCCCTGCCTTACTTGAAATAGATTTTTAAACCTTAAAAAATAAACGCTTATGATCGCCCGCCTTTTTCGACTTTTTATCCTGGCTTCTCTCTCAGTTAGCCTGTTTTCATGCGTTCCAACAAAAAAATATAACGACCTGGCAAACCGCTGCAAGGAAGAGAGCTCGCGCCTTAATGGCAAGGTGGATGTGCTCACTACTCAAAATAATGAACAATCAGTTGAACTTCTGCGCCTGCGAAAAGACATTGAAGGCTTACGCGAGGATACGGCTCGCATGGGAACCTCGCTTAGGCAGGTTACGCGCAGCTACGATGAACTGAGCAAAAACCTCGATCTCAATAAAGAACAATTGGCTGGTAACCGCACCGAAACCGAAAAGTTATTGACCGAACTCAAGAAAACACAGGACGATCTGCTTACTAGGGAGGACAGGCTCCGGCAGCTCGAAAGCGAACTCGACCTTAAAAGCAAACGTTTATTGGAATTACAAACCATTCTCGCCAAAAAGGATTCGGTAGTTCAAGCGCTACGCAAGACTGTTACCGACGCTTTGCTTGGTTTTGAAGGAAAAGGACTAACCATAAATGTGAAAAACGGAAAAGTTTACGTTTCGCTCGAAGAGAGTTTATTGTTCGCATCTGGTAAATACGACGTAAGCACCCAGGGGTCAGATGCACTAAAGAAACTGGCCAAGGTACTGGAGAAAAATGCCGAGATAAATGTAGTGATAGAAGGGCATACCGATAATGTACCATTCAATGGTACAGGACAAATAAAAGATAACTGGGATTTGAGTGTAATGCGCGCTACGGCTATTGTTAAAATAATTACCAACAACAGTAAAGTAGACCCGAAGCGACTGATGGCCGCCGGGCGTAGCGAATATTCGCCTGTTGACGCTGCTAATACCAAGGAAGCACGCAGCAAGAACCGCCGTACGGAAATTATCCTTACGCCCAAACTTGATGAGTTATTCCAGATTATTGAGATGAACTAAAATCAGCCTTGCTATTGC
>DASVHX010000368.1:0-3190 GCA_036382355.1 Bacteroidales bacterium | reverse complement strand
ATTAATCATTAAACCAATTAGCGTTGCAATAGTAATTATACCATAAAAACCATGAGCTTTCTTTAATTTAAGATTAAGCCCTTCTTTCATGTTAAAGGCTTCAGATATGGCATAAGCTGCTGAACCGGATAATATGGGAATACTTAACAAGCCCAGACCCATGATACCGATAGCAAAAATTAGTTTGGATAAGAAGCCGGAATTAGGGAAAGTCTGTACAAGAGGTTCCAGAGCCTTGGCGGCCTCGGCGGCTGATGTGACATTAGTAATGCCATTCTGATGTAAAACTGTGGCAGCCACCACAATGATTGACCATGTTGCGAATTCCGAAAATATCATGCCAGTCAAATTATCAAGACGCAGATTTTTGATAAATTGTGCTCCTATTTTAGGCTTTCCATATCGACTTGTTAGATGAAGTTCTTTTTCCTCCTCCACTTCTTGCGAGGCTTGCCAGAAAAACATGTAAGGAGAAATTGTTGTGCCTAAGACGCCAGTAATGATGAAGAAAAACTCAAAATTCAGTTCTACATGCGGCAAAAAAGTAGCGGCAATAATCGTCTGCCAAGGCTTGTCAATAATAAAGAGCGTGAGCGGATAGGCAAGTAACGTTAAGGCCAACCAAATTAAGATACGTGAATAAACCCGGTAGGAAGTGAATATTTCTAAAACTAAAATCAGAGCCGTAAAACCTAAAGTTAAAATGGTAAAATTGACGGGGACAAGCAGTTGAGCCGCAGCCGCGAGAGCGCCAATATCCGCACCAATATTAATTGTATTGGCAACAACCACAAGTAAGACAGCCGCATAAAGGACCTTCTTGCTATAGTTCGTCTTGATTACGGTTGACAAACCGTGACCAGTTACGGCGCCAATCCGTGCGCAGGCTTCTTGAACAGCTACCATTAGCGGTAGCATAGCTATCACCGTCCATAGTTGACCATAGCCGAATTTTGCCCCGGTTTGAGTATAAGTAGCGATTCCTGACGGATCATCATCAGCCGCTCCGGTAACCACCCCTGGCCCGAAAACCTTAAAAAATTTCTTTATTTTAATAAAAGTTTTTTTCATAACTGACTAAATAAAATCTACTTTTATTTGCCCAATAGTTTCAAGTTTGTTTTGATCATCCAGGCAGTGATAATGCAATCCATCACAACCAGCAAATTCAAATCAGATTACCTCGCCCAAATGCTTATAGTTGGATGAAATAATCTTAAATGCCTCATCCATACGTCCGCTTAACATCATTTTGCCCATATATAAAGCAAAGCCAGTCATCTGGTCGAATTCCAGTTTTGGAGGCATTGCAAGGGCATTAGGATCAGTCTGAATCGTAATCAAAATTGGACCTTCCTGTAGAAAAGCCTTTTCTAATTCTGATTTCACTTCACCAGGATCACTTATGGTAATACCCGGCATTCCCATTGCTTCCGCTAGTTTTGTGAAGTCTGGGTTTAGCATATCCGTTTCCCTATCAGGAATCCCAGCTACTTCCATTTCCAACTTCACCATTCCCAGTGTACGGTTGTTAAAAACAATAATCTTTATGGGTAACTTATACTGGACAATTGTCATCAAATCACCCATCAACATCGATAAACCCCCATCTCCGCAGAAAGCAATCACCTGTTTGCCAGGACAGGCAAGCGCTGCACCAATGGCCTGAGGCATTGCGTTTGCCATTGAACCATGATTAAATGAACCAAGCATTTTCCTTTCGCCTGTTCCTTCAATATACCGTGCAGCCCATACGCAACACATTCCGGTATCTACCGTGAAAATAGCATCCCTGGCAGCGAGCTCATTAATCACAGAAGCGACAAATTCAGGATGAATAGCATCTGTTTTACCAGTATCCTTCACATAGATCAGTAATTTCTTCTTTACTTCTTGATAAAACGCCAATTGCAGAGCAAGGAAAGTGTCATCTTCCTTCATTTTTATCAAAGGCATGAGCGCCTGCAAAGTATCTTTCACGTCTCCACAAAGTCCCAGATCGAGTTTAGCTCTTCGCCCGAGGTTCTCAGGTTTAATATCAATTTGTACGATTTTATTTTTAACGGGCATGAAGGGTGTATAAGGAAAATCTGTCCCTAATAATACAAGCAATTCACATTCATGCATGCTATGGTACGCCGATGGAATCCCCAGCAATCCTGTGAGTCCCACTTCATAGGGATTATCATACTGGATCGCCATCTTTCCTTTATAAGAATAAGCCACAGGAGACTTGAGTTTTCTGGCAAACTCAATAATTTCTTTATGTGCCGCCGCAGCGCCCTGTCCGCAGAAAACAGTGACCTTCTTGTGCGAGTTTAACAGTTCAGCTAGTTGCAATAGTTCGTTTTCCGATGGCATGGTAACAGGCTGGTTCCGGAAAATCATTGTATTAGTTTCAGCCGCTACTGAGGGAAGGTCGGTAATATCACCGGGCACTCCAAGTACAGCTACTCCTTTTTTGTGGACGGCATGCTGAAGGGCGGCTTGCAACATACGCAGCAATTGTGCAGGTGTAGAAGCCACCTGATTATAGCAGCTGCAATCGTCAAAAAGTTTGAATGTGTTTGTTTCTTGAAAAAAACTTGTTCCAAATTCTTTGGTAGGAATCGTAGAAGCGATAGCCAATACGGAAGCCGATGAACGGTGCGCATCATACAGTCCGTTGATCAGGTGGACGTGTCCGGGGCCGCTACTACCCGCACAGCATGCCAGACCATTCAACTGGGCCTCTGCTCCGGCAGCGTAAGCAGCAGTCTCTTCATGCCGTACATGGATCCATTTTATTTTGCCGTTACGGTGTATAGCTGCATTTATGTGATTGAGACTATCCCCGGTTATAGCATAGATCCTTTGGATACCTGCCTCAACTAATGTTTCCACCAATTGATCCGATACTTTTTTGTTCATAAGTAAGTTTTTAAATTGCTAAAATCAAAGAATAATTTACTTCATATCCAATTGTTTTAATGCGACTTCATATCGTTCGGCTACTACCTCCCAGTTTACTACATTCCAGAATGCATCTATATAATCCGGTCTCTTGTTCTGATATTTCAGATAATAAGCATGTTCCCATACATCCATTGTAAGCAGAGGTATTCCCTTCTTTTCAGCGATATCCATTAACGGATTATCCTGATTCGGGGTAGAAAAAATAAACAGCTTGTCTTTATCATCAAGGCATAGC
>DASVHX010000367.1:0-4040 GCA_036382355.1 Bacteroidales bacterium | reverse complement strand
ATGAAAATAAAAGAGTCTATAACCTTGTTGAGAACCTGTGTATCTCAACCGGGATGACTGTGCCAAAAATTAATATTATTGAGGATGATTCTTTAAATGCTTTTGCCAGCGGAATAGATTCCAGTACTTTCTCAGTGTCGCTCTCAAGGGGAATAATCAATAAGCTTAATGACGAGGAGCTTGAAGCAGTAATTGCTCACGAACTCACTCACATAAGGAATCGTGATGTCAGATTACTTATTATCTCAATAGTTTTTGTCGGCATCTTTGCATTTATATCCGAAACATTATTCAGATCGATGCGATTTGGGAGGGTTGGAAGAGGTAAAAAGGAGGGAGCAGGAATAATCATTGCTCTCCTGCTTGCACTAGTCGGCTATTTAATTGCGTCTCTTTTCAGGTTTGCCTTATCGAGAAAGCGTGAATATCTGGCCGATGCAGGCTCAGCAGAACTTACAAGAAGACCACAAGCCCTTGCATCAGCACTCAGAAAAATATCGGTCGACCCGACAATTGAAGCGGTGAAAAGAAAAGATGTTGCCCAGATGTTTATCGAGAACCCTCAGGTCAAAGAAGAAAAATCATCATTCTCTCTCTCTTCATTATTCGCAACGCATCCTCCCATCAGCAAAAGGATTCAGTTGTTAGAGCAGTACTAGGAATTAAAGCCTTTTAAGCCTTTATTGTGTTAAATAGATCAACCTGATGTTTTATTTTTTTTACCGAATTTTATAAGTTTCGCCTCTTCTCCTCTCAAAAGTCTTCCTATATTCTTCCTGTGAGTTATTAACAAGGCAAAAGCCACAAATATTGAAAAGATCTTAAATATAAGCGACGGAGTATCAAATAATATAAAGAGTAATATAGGGAATGCGATTCCTGCGCTCATTGATGAAACAGATACAATACCTGTAATCAATAGTACAATAAGGAAAACGCCGAAGCAACAAATAGTAAGAAGGGGTTGTAAAGCCAGCAGAACTCCAAAAAAACTTGCTACTCCTTTTCCTCCCCTGAAATCTGCAAAAACAGGAAATATATGGCCAAAGATTGCTGTCAGTCCGGCCAGGATCTGCAGATTGGTAATCAGCGAGCCTCCCGGTTCAGCCAGATTAAAGAAGACAGGTAGCATGGCAGCCAGCCAGCCTTTGGCAAGGTCGATAATTAGAACAGGTATCCCGGTTTTCCATCCTAGCACCCTGATTGTGTTGGAAGTACCTGCATTCCCGCTTCCATGCTCTCTCACATCAATGTTATGAAATCGTTTCCCGATCCATACTGCAGAGGGTATTGATCCGAGTAGGTATGCCAGTACAAATACAAATACCATATTCAGGATATTCATAACAAAACCTTATTATTTTTTATACTTTATACTTGATAGTCAATACTTTCTTATACTTTATTCAACCGGGCCACAAGCCCTTTGTGTTGTTTTTTCATTTCGGCAGGAAGCCTGTCACCAAACATAGCATAATGTTCGTTTATCAGTGCAAGTTCTGCCATCCATTCGTTTTTATCAACCTTTATCAGTTCCGGTATATTTTTAACAACATCATTTAGCCCCGTAACATCAATACTCCCTTCTTTTGGAACATATCCGATTGCTGTTTCCATGGCAATATCAGCGCCTTCAGTACGTTCGAATATCCATTTCAGCACACGTACGTTGTCTCCATATCCCGGCCAGAGGAATTTTCCTTCGGAGTTCTTACGAAACCAGTTAACATTGAATAATTTTGGGAGCTTGTTTTTATCAGGGGCATTTTCTCCGATTTTTACCCAATGGCCAAAATAGTCTCCCATGTGATAACCACAGAAAGGCAACATTGCAAACGGGTCGCGACGCACCCCGGCTTTAAGTCCAATTGCAGCAGCTGTTACTTCGGAACCTACGATTGACCCCATAAATACACCATGATTCCAGTCGAAAGCCTGGTATACAAGCGGTAAAGTGCCCGGGCGGCGTCCTCCAAAAAGTATAGCTGAAATAGGAACTCCTGCCGGATTTTCCCACTCGCTGTCAATTACCGGACATTGTTTCGCAGGAGCTGTAAAACGAGCATTAGGGTGAGCTGCAGGTTTGCCGTTGGCTGCATCATATTTTTCGTTGGTCCAGGTAATAGTACCTGGTGGAATATCGTGACCGATTCCTTCCCACCATATATCGCCATCGGGAGTTAAACCGGTATTTGTAAAAATAGAATTGGCTTTACAGGAAAGCATTGCGTTAGGGTTGGTAACCATCGAAGTGAACGGGGCAACGCCAAAAAATCCGGCTTCGGGGTTGATAGCATATAAACGGCCATCAGCACCAAATTTCATCCAGGCAATATCATCACCCACACATTCGACTTTCCAGCCCGGCAGAGTGGGTACTAACATTGCAAGGTTAGTCTTACCGCAAGCACTGGGAAATGCTGCCGCAAAATATTTCTTAACACCCTGAGGATTGGTAATACCCATAATTAGCATATGTTCAGCCATCCAGCCCTGTTTTCTTGCCATGTTTGAGGCAATGCGCAGAGCAAAGCACTTCTTGCCAAGGAGGGCATTCCCGCCATAGCCGCTGCCAAACGACCATATTTCATTTGTCTCGGGGAAATGGGTGATATATTTGTGCTCGATAGGAGCGCAAGGCCATTTCTTATCTGTTTCTCCCGGTTGAAGGGGTGCTCCTACAGAATGTACACATGGTACAAAATCGTCTTTGCCCAAAACATCGAGAACAGCTTTACCCATACGGGTCATAATACGCATATTCACAACCACATAAGGAGAATCAGTAATTTGAATACCTATGTGAGCAATTTTTGAACCAAGCGGACCCATGCTAAAAGGAATAACATACATTGTACGACCTTTCATGCAACCCTTAAACATAGAGCGAAGAATTTTTTTCATTTCCTGAGGATCGCTCCAGTTGTTGGTAGGACCGGCATCTTCCTGTTTTTCGGAACAGATAAAAGTACGATTTTCAACACGTGCAACATCACTCGGATCGCTCTGAAAATAATAGCTCCCGGGCCGTTTTTTTTCATTGAGCTTCACAGCCATTCCACTCTTGACCATCAAATCAAGCAATTTTTGATTTTCCTTATCGGAACCATCACACCAATGGATTGCATCGGGCTGACAGAGATCTGCCCATTCCTTTACCCATCCTGTTAATTTCTCATTATTGGTCATAATTATTCTTTTTAAAATAAATTCAATGCTAAAAAAATATTTAACAAATTAACAAAATATAGAAATACATTTTATAAAATGAATGAAAAAACGAAGTAATATTATTTTAATAACAAATTATCTAAATGTGCTGAATATTATCAATTATTATAAATGATAGAGAATAATACAAGTTACCCCGGTAAATTAATGGCAGCCAGGAAAAGATAATAAAGGGCATCCGGCAGGATGCCCTTTACTCTTATAATCAAATATCCGGTTATTTACCAAATTTAATTGAAGCCTGGGCTGCTGCCAGCCTTGCGATTGGCACTCTGAAAGGAGAACAGCTTACATAGTTTAAGCCGGTCTTGAAACAGAATTCAACAGAGGCAGGATCACCGCCCTGTTCACCACAGATACCAACTTTAAGATCGGGTCTGGTTGCACGACCTTTCTCAACCGACATTTTGATGAGTTGACCGACGCCATCCTGATCTATTGTCTGGAATGGGTCAGCAGCTAAAATCTTTTTGTCGAGATAATCGTGGAGGAATCCACCGGTATCATCACGGCTGAAACCAAAAGTCATCTGTGTTAAGTCGTTGGTACCAAATGAGAAGAATTCAGCGCTTTTTGCCATACGGTCAGAGAGAAGACAAGCACGAGGTATCTCTATCATTGTACCATATTTATAATCAATCGCTTTCACATTAAACTTTTTGCAAACATCTTCGTATACCTTATCAACAATTTTTTTGGTGTAATCAAGTTCAGCAACCTCGCCTGTAACAGGAACCATAATCTCAGGATGAGGTTTCTTTCCTTCTTTAATGAGTTCTAATGAAGACTCAAATATTGCACGTACCTGC
>DASVHX010000366.1:0-2010 GCA_036382355.1 Bacteroidales bacterium | reverse complement strand
TCCCTTATTTTATCATAAACTTTCCGCCACACTGCAGGTTGTCCGTAAATCTCGGTTGCTGTGTACAAAGCTCCTCTTTCATTCAGTATTTCCCTTGATAATCCCCAAATGTTCATGAGTGATTTATTTAAGTTTTATCTTTCGTTTACTTTCGATACAAATATAAAACGTTTTTTATCATTTCGTTTCATTATTATAAAATTATTTTACCTTTTTTATTTTTCTGAAATTGTTTTCGTAATCTTTAAAGACTAAATTTGCAACAGATCAGGGCCAATAAACTTCTATCGTGATGTTTTATACCACAGTTGAAAGCTGATCTCCAAGTAAATCTGGTTCCCGGAAATCCGGCACTCAAAGGAATACACCAATATTATGGCAATAGGCGACAAACAAAATACGGTAGAACGCAGGATGAGTATCGTGAAGTTGTTATCGGCCAACGAGCAGGTTTTTGTGCCCGACCTGAGTAAGGAATTCAGCGTAAGCGAAGTTACCATACGTAACGACCTGGAGCAACTCGAAAGCAAGAAACTCTTAATCCGCGCACGTGGTGGAGCCATGAGTGTTGATCATGTGGTAAGTTACGATATGCATCTGGGCGACAAGCATAAATTCAATATGCAGGAGAAAAGCCGGATTGGGAAGGCTGCAGCGCGACTGATCAAAGATTCCGACACCATTATTATAGATTCGGGCACTACTACACTCGAAGTGATAAAGTACCTACCTCCGACATTAAATAACCTAACTGTAATTACCAATGCGCTCAATATAGCGAACCAACTGATTACGAATCAGAACGTAAACCTCATTATTCCGGGAGGTGTGCTGCGCAAAAACTCGCTTTCGCTGATAGGACCGCTTGCCGAGAAGAGTTTCAAGAACTTTTTTGTGGATAAAGTTTTTCTGGGAGTAGATGGTTTCGATACCCGGCAGGGAATTTCAACACCAAACATGGAGGAAGCTTATCTTAATCAGATTATGATCGACATCGCACGGGAAGTGATTATTGTGACAGATTCCACCAAATTCCTGCGCAAAAGCCTGGCTTTTATCTGCAAAACCGATCGAATCGATACAGTTGTAACCGACAGTGGCATAACCGACGAAGACAAAAAACGATTGGAAGATGCCGGTATTAAGGTTATTGTAGCCTGAAAATAATAACCGGCAAATATTTTTATCTGAACGGCAGACCGTCTTACTAAGCCCTTTCAGTCATTTTTTACCTTTGTGTAAAAACCAAATGCCCCGCAAAGAAGTCAGCAAGGCATGTGGAAATAGGTCCAGGTATGGAGCAATGATTACATAGGCTTTGGATCTGGTTTAATACTATCATATGGATCCTTGGCCTTCCGCATAGGAATAACTCCCGACATTTCGCCAAGTACGTTCACAAGGTCACTTCCGGTTGGCACCACAATCTTGGCATTATCTTTCAAGGCGGTTTCCATGGCTTGTATCCTGCGTAATATTTGGGCGTTGCCTACAAAGTATTTTTCGGCAGCTTCGTTTACCAGGGCGATGGCCTGTGCTTCGCCTTCGGCGCGCAGAATTGCACCCTGTTTGATACCTTCGGCACGGCGAATTTCGGCACGTTTTTCGCCGTCGGCTTTTGTTTCGGTGGCTGTGGCAAAATCAATGGCAGCGATCTTCTCATTCTCTGCTTTCACAATCTTATTCATTGTTTCCTGCACATCCTTCGGAGGGTCAATCTCTTTGAGTTCAGTACGTACAATTTCTATTCCCCAGTTGAGGGTTTCTTCCAACAATGTGCCGTGTAGTTCCTTGTTGATCTTACCACGTTCGCTATTGGCCGATTTCAGCGTCATGGTTCCGATGATGTTACGCAAAGTGGTACGCGCCAGGTTCACGATCTGGTATTCGATGCTATTCACATTGTACTGCGAATTCTTCACGCTCTGTTCGTCCGATTTTATTTTAAAATAAACCTGGGCATCCACGCGGGCATTAAGATTATCGTTGGTGATAATCTCCTGGGGCTCG
>DASVHX010000365.1:0-2427 GCA_036382355.1 Bacteroidales bacterium | reverse complement strand
CCTAAGCAAGGCTTCTGCTGATAAAATGAAAAGCTATAAACAGGTTTGGGCTTTCAGCATGGATGAAATGAATGCGCGAGAACAGCAAACCATCGTTGACTTTGCCAAAGCCGGTGGCAATATGGTAATTTTTCCCTATCTGCCCGATCGTGAAATGTCACAGAAGCCATGTACCATTATTCGCGATGCGCTTTCAATAGCTCCATTGGGAAGCGAAACCATTGATTCTCCATTGATTGATATTTATGACCTGAAAGACATCAAATGTGCCAATCCGCAAAGCATTTTTTCCGAAGAATCACTGGCCGGTGCGGAAATTATTGCCCGCACTATTCGTGGTTCCGCCTGCGGATTCACAAAAGCCCTTGGAATAGGAACAGTAATTCACCTGGGAACCTGGATTGGGTTCGACACCGAAGGACAAAAACCGGTTTATGAAGCAATTCTGAAGAAATCAGCAGCAAAACTCAGGCAGGCAAGTTCCAACAATTATCATATTAATGTCAGGGAACGTTTCACAAATGACCAGTCTGCAATTCTTTTCATTGGTAATTACTACAACGAAGAACAACGCGGCAAAGTAACCTATACGCATCCTGAAAGCGGTGAAACTATTGCAATCCCTTACGTACAGAGTGAAATGCTGTGGCCTGCATTATACAGCGTATTAACCCCGCTATGCCTTCAGGTTGCTGATGGATTAAAGATTCTGCACAGTACCTCCGATATTCTTGGTTTTGCTGAGGTGAAAGGTCATCTGGAAATAACCCTATACGGAGATCGTGACCTGGCCGGAGAAATAGTTTTCGAAGGAGCGGGTGCGGACAAGATCAATTCTGCCACAATTGATGGTGATGCTGTTAAAATAATCCTTGATGGAAAGCGTATTGTGTTGAATTATAGTCACAAACACAGGAGCGAAATGATTCTTAACATCAAATTAAGTTAAATGAATATCAAAAATTCCCTGGGCCTCTCCATCGATTTCCTGGAGAACGGTTCAATTCAGCATATTGAGGCTAATCCGATCCGGATAAGCCTGAAAGCTGCAACACCTTATTCAAAACCGGGAGCAAACCTTTATCTGAGGAAAAGGACAAACCCTTTTGAATTCAGAGCGCTACTAGGGCCGGAAAGCAACTGCCGTTTCCAGTTAAAGGAAAATGCTTTTATTGCTAAAGGCAGTTGGGATGGCCTTGATTATGAATGTGTTCTGCAGCTTTCGAATAAAAGTCTGAGCTGGAAGTGGAGCATTGATATTACCAATACATCTGCCGATCCTTTTGATCTTGACTTAATTTATGTACAGGATGTCGGATTAAAACCAATTACAAACGGTTTGATCAACGAATATTATGTCAGTCAGTATCTTGAACGGCTTGTACTTGAAGATCAAAAATACGGTTCTGTTATCTGTTGCCGGCAAAACATGAAAGAATCTGCAGGGAATCCCTGGCTGATGCTCGCATGCAAAAATATGGCAATAGCCGGAAGCGTCGACGGCATGCAGTTTTATGGAAAAACGTACCGTGAAACCGGGATTCCGGAAGGACTGCTTGCCGCTATCCTGGGCGGAAACTATGCCGGTGAATCGTCAGTTCTTGCTTTGCAGGAAAAATCTTTTGAACTGGCTACCGGTGATCACCATAAAAGTGTTTTTGTCGCGACCTGTTTATCCGATCACCCAAAGGCAACGTCAAATGACGATTTGAATCAGTTAAACAGCCTTTTCCGTGAATTTGATGATGAGGTTTTATCTCCGGTTCAGGAAGAAATGTTTGCCCCAGCTAGAAATATATTCAATACTTCCTCTTTCCTACCGGTCGACGATCTGACTGATACTGAGCTTGACCTGTTTTTTGGTAATAAAAGGCGCCATCGCGAAGTGGAAAATGGCCGGTTGTTGTCATTTTTCTGCGATCAAAACAACCATGTGATGTTGCGTGCAAAAGAAATAATGGTTGACCGCCCTCATGGCCATATTATGCTAGCCAAAGCAGGGTATGCACCCGATGAAAGCATTGTTTCCACTACCTCATTTGCATTTGGTGTTTTCAATTCGCACCTTACACAGGGCAATACCAATTTTAATGTGCTGCTTTCGGTTTGCACCAGCCAGTTCAACCTCACAATGGAATCGGGGCAACGAATCTTTGTAGAACTGGATGGCCTGCTTTATTTGCTTGGTGTTCCCTCAGCTTTTGAGATCGGACTAAATCATTGCCGGTGGATCTATAAACACGGCAATCATTGCTTCCAGGTCCGCACATGGACATCCAAATCAGCGCCCCAGGTAAATATGGACTTCAAAGTGATCTATGGTAAAAATGTTAAGTTATTGATTACCCATGATTTTGATACTCTTAATGGCTGGGAAATTACCACATGCAGCACTGCTGGCGAATATGTGGCTACTCCAAAAGCAGA
>DASVHX010000364.1:0-4751 GCA_036382355.1 Bacteroidales bacterium | reverse complement strand
TCCGCGCCTTTAACCTGGCCGAATATTTCATCATAAGTGCGATTCTCCTTCGAAATAAATATGATGTGCTTTATGGGAGATTTTTCTTGTCCGGGAAATAAAGGAATTGGGTTACCTTTTCTCCAGTCGAAAGTTGGTGACTGGGGTTCATCCATTGTAAAATTATTCTCAATAACCTGCTGCGTGAGCATTGGCAAAGCAAAATCGCCCGGTATATCCATAATTTCTACCGTTCCTTTCATCAGGCTGCCAATATAGCTTCCTTCGGGGCCAACTACGAAAGCTGCGCCACCATTTGGTCCGCTGCCAAAGCCTTTTGCATTTGCGATAACCAATTTACTGCCGTCGGGCGTAACTTTCAGTTTGGCAGGGAACCCGCCCGTAGGAATATGTCCGATAACATTGAGCGAATCCACATCAATAACCGCAATGGCATTTAAGCCCGACTCTGCTGCATAAACTCTTTTACCATCCGGCGAAACAGCAAGGCCAAAGGGAATAATACCACGTAACCCTTTTAATCTTTTATCGGGACAAAGGGAAATTTGCCTGATAATTTTCTGATGTGTGGCGTCGAGAACGGTAATATTATCATTGTTGCCATTGCTGATAAAAATATAACGATCAGTGGCCACAATCGAATTGGGGCTCGAACCTCCCACTGCAGGGAAACCTTCTACCATCTGCCCAACCTTTGTGCCTGTTTTAATTTTGGCTGTTACCTTTGGGTTCGACGGATTTTTGATGCTGATAGCCCATACGGAAAATGATTCATCGGAATCCATTGGCCCAAGTCCCGGGATACGCAGTGAATCGTTGGAAATACCATCTTCGGCTTCCCTGGAACCATAGGGAAAAGCAGGGAAATCTATTATACCGTTTTTCCATTCGCCCTTTTTCTTTTGTTTGATCAGGCTGTATTTATACATGCCAACGTTGGCCACGTAAACCATGCGTTCATCGGGTGAGAGCGCTATTCCGAAAGGATATCTGCCTACCGGTATACTCGAGAGAATTTTCCTGTTTACTGCATCAATAATGACGACACGAAACCCGATCTGATCTACGGCATAAAGGCGGCTCCCGTCGCGGCTGAGCACCATATCGCCGATGTAACCGTGCGAATAATCGACTTTTCCTGCCTTAGCACTGCAATCAATAGCGCCCAGTTTATTGCCGGTAACGATATCGAAAATAAAAACTTTGTTTTCCTGGCCGCCGGCTACATAAACGACCTTATTATCGGGCGAAATTGCCAGTCCCATAAAAACTGAAGCCAAAACACCTTTATCGTTTGATGCGCCGGGAGGTACCTGCTGTATATCAGGGCTTGCTGACTGAAGGTTGCGAAGGATCGTGATGGAGAGCGGCACAATACCCGAATTGGCTGTAACGGCTATGGTTCCATCGTTGCTGATGGCAAGCCCGTAAGGATGAGGTGCTACAGTGTAGCTTTTTCCACCGGGTGTGATAATCCGGCCGTTTGGGATAACCGTTTTCCCGTTTCGGTCGATATGTGTTAAACTATTTCCGGCAGGAGCGGAGAAGATAAAGGAAGGTTGCTGTGCGCATGTGGCAAGTGTCACTAGAATTGCGAAGATGCTTAAGAAAAGGAATTTCATCTGAAAAATTTAATTATTTAACCCAATAATGATTCTTAGGAGTAATAAGATAATTTGCTTTGGACAAATTAAATGTGCAGCTAAAGGTAAAAGTATTTACCCTTTTGCCGTTATTAATATTTCTTAAAATTTGAACGGGAAAAATATACAGGATGAAGGACTGAATAATTCTGATAATATTATCTAAATACCGGAATATTTGGATGAACCAATAAATCTTCAGATGTTTAACTAATGAGGAGACAATTATTACTCAAGTGATGGCCTTACAGGGGCAGTTAAGAGACTATATCGCACTTCAGTGCGTTCACTGGATAAGATAGGAACACAGCTAATGTTATTTTTTACATTAAGGTTTCACATAAAAGTTTATGGTCTTCGAAGTCCAGTTCTCGTATTCATTTGAAAAAGTAACCTTCAGCTTCATTTGGGTTACTTTAGTTATGCCTGTTGGGTAAAATTGTTCGTGGCAAGTGTAGGTAGCATTTTCAATATCGTCCTTTTCATAAGTATACAAAACTGTCCCTGAATTGTCTTTTATAGTCATCTTCATATCGCTTACGCGTACATGGTCCTGAGCCAACACATCGATGGTAATAAAACCATTTATCAATTGAATGGTATCATATTCAACTGGCTGGATAATGGTGATTGATGGTGCTGCTATGTCTTCAGCTTTTTTAGAGCAGGAAGATATTACTATTGCCATAACTAATGCTGCATTAATCAGGCAGAACATTATGTATCTCTTTTGCATTTTCTTTAGATTTAAAATAAAATCAAATTAAATTAAAGAGTTTACCATAGCTAGTAATATGCAAACTTAGCTAATTAAACACCTCAAATGGCCATATGTTCATATAACAATCCGGTAAAATTGGTGCGGAGGACAATATTCTGAATAATATACTATTAACACATAACGATGCAAGCTTGGATAAGTCTGAAACAGACCAAATTTATCTTATCTCTCAAGCTCCTTTATCTCCAACAAACTGGTCTTCCTTATTTTTGAACAGGACATTAAACGTGGTGAGGCTGCCATAACAACGCGTAATATATTGCTGGAGCTCCACTTTTTCCTCGTCGGTGAGTTTGCTGGAATTAACTTTGGCTTCAAGCACACGCAACCTGTCGCGAAGCATTACAATTTTATGGAAGAAGGCATCGATAGGAATTTCTTTTTCCTTAAGGCTAAGATCGCCGGGGACCATTATCAACTTTCCCCCGGTCCATTTGCTGCCAAAATGAACGGTCTCCTGTAAATCGCTGAACCGCCGCAAAACGCGTATAAGGCTTTTTTCAACTTTCTCATAAGTAGCCAGGTCCGAAGGTGTCTCAACAGCCTCAATTATTTCAAGGCCTTCGTAATCGCGCATAAGCTGGCGTACACCATTTTCGATAAAACATATTTCGTAGGCATCCGAGCGAAGTTGAACAACAACGCCTTTGCCAAATTGTGGGTGTTTAACGCGGGAACCAATTCCCAGTTGTGTATCTGACATAAGTTGAGAGGTGTTATTGTTTTGCAAAAATACCGGAACATCCGGAATTATGAACGTTATAAAGATATGAAGTTATAAAATCACAAGGGAAAATAACTTTAAAATTTTTTAATTTGCTTTCGTTCAAACAAAAGGCCACCAATGCTTGTTTGAGTTTCAAATTATCAAATTTTATTCTTATGAAAATAGCAATTCTCGGTACAGGAATGGTTGGTGTATCCATTGGCACCAAATTGATCGAACTCGGTCACCAGGTTAAAATGGGTTCGCGTACAGCAGATAATCCCAAAGCCAGGGAATGGGCCGATGCATATGGGCCATCTGCTTCACAGGGAACTTATGCAGATGCTGCAGCTTTTGCAGAAATTGTGTTCAACTGCACACAAGGGCAGAGTTCTCTGGATGCACTTAATTTAGCCGGAAAGGAAAACCTGGCAGGAAAAACATTGGTGGATGTGGCAAACCCGCTCGATTTCTCCAAAGGAATGCCACCTTCACTCACTATATGCAATACCGATTCTCTTGGTGAAACGATTCAAAGAGCGTTTCCCGATGCTAAAGTTGTAAAAACGCTCAATACGATGAATTGCCAGCTTATGGTGAACCCGGAATTGATTAAATCGGAAAGCAGCGTATTTGTGAGCGGTAACGATGCTAATGCAAAGGAAGAAGTGAGCAATCTTTTAAAGGAATTCGGATGGAATGAAATTATTGATCTGGGCGATATCACTACAGCCAGGGGCACAGAACAATTACTTCCAATTTGGGTTAGACTTTTGGGAGCGCTGGGAACTCCGATGTTCAACTTTAAAATTGCGAGATAATGCGCAATATCATGGATTAAGCTTTTAATGCAAACGCTTTCAGCTTAGCATGAAGGGCAATCACTTGAGGCAAAACCATGTTTTCTCCATCGTTTACAATAATGTAATCGGCCAAAGCTTTTTTTTGCTCTCTATTCCATTGATGTTGCATACGGTTTTCAACTTTATCGCGTGTAACTCCGTCGCGTTGCATTACACGACTAATACATATTTCCAATGGTGCATCTACAACTATTACCTTGTCGAAATAGCGATTGAAACCACTCTCAAACAGAATTGCAGCTTCATGAATAATATATGCACTTGTAGCATATTTTTTCAACCAAGCATCGAAATCAATTTTTACCAATGGATGAATCAGGTTGTTAAGGGCTTGAAGATCTGACGGATTATTAAAGACTTTTTCAGCCATCTTCGCTCGCTGCACCTGGCCGCTTTCATCGAAAATAGCCGGGCCAAACATTTTTCGCAATTTCATTTTCACTTCTTCATTCAGAAGTAGTTCCCTGGCCTGCTGGTCGGCATAATAAACCGGTACACCTAACGTCCCAAAGATTAACGCTACGGTAGATTTTCCACTGCCGATAGTTCCGGTAAGTCCAACTTTTATCATTTTTTCAGGATAATAAATTCAACTTCTTCCGGTGAGACTCTAAGGATTTTAATTCTTTGTGGCGAGAGCGTAAGATCCACTTTAAGTTTTCTGGCTTTAGTTTGACCTGGAACTAATAAAACACTAACAGAAAACATGCTTGCATCAATGCTTCGGAAATCTTTCACCGGAACCATGCATGTAATGG
>DASVHX010000363.1:0-7072 GCA_036382355.1 Bacteroidales bacterium | reverse complement strand
CTATGTAAAATTAAAGAATGCAAAAGATGATTTGATTCAGCATTTACTTACAACCTGAAGTATATTCTCAATCGATTCAATGAACATTTCCCTTTTCTAATTGGGGTTGCAAAGATAGATTTATTTTTTAATGTACAAGGCTTTTTTTTAAAAATATGAAGACTAATCATTGTTACAAATAACGATATTTATATCTACTTTTAAATCAGTGTTTTCGCGAAAATTCAACGATAGAATGTCATAAGGCCGAAATGTTAAAATATATTTCTATACATATGTGATTAAAGTAGTTAAGATTAACCTGAATTTCTGATGTGTTTAAAATGAACATGTTGCATGTCATTAGAGTTGATAGCATTATAAATGGAAATTTATGATTAAATCAATCTTGTCATTAAGGAGACCAACTTACATCTGACAATATTGAACAAATGTCTAATTTAACATCGTGTTTTTGATTGGACATGCATACTATAGCTTAGTTTATGCCGTTCTATACAATCTTTAATAAGATAATTTTTATGAGAACTATCCCTTTTTTCGGCGCTATCGTGCTGGGATTATTTTTAGTTTTAAATTGTTGTTTTCAATCGTCGGCACAAGAAATTCATCCGAATATGCCATCAAAGTTTTCCGACAGGTTTTTCTTTGGAGGTAATTTTGGTCTGCAATTTGGTGATATTACGCTTATTGATGTTTCTCCTATGGTTGGTTATCGCATTACTGAGAAGGTGGCGGGGGGAATTTCTTTTAGCTATAAGTATTACTACTATAAGAATTTTTTTTATAATCCTTATTCATATTCATTTACGGATATGACGAGCAATATTTACGGAGCCAGCATTTTTGGAAGATATTATTTTGTCGAAAATCTATTTGCTCATGCTGAATATGAGTACCTCATTTATTCTTATGACAACTACAGACCAAATTCCACAGGTAGCAGTTATTCGAAATCTACTGAAACGGTTGACGTTCCGGGGCTTTTTCTTGGCGGCGGCTATCGGCAGCCTATCGGTGGCAGGGTATTTTTTACAATTACAATATTATATAACGTTAATGAATCGCAATATTCACCGTATTCAAATCCCATTATCCGGGCTGGGGTGAGCGTTGGGTTGTAGACATCAACTAAATCCGATTGAAGATACGGTAAGTATAGTTAATACATTAATCCGGGTATTGATTGATTGAATGATTTCCTGAGATGTCGTATGATCCAGACAATTTCAAAAAAATACTCATCAGGAATCGTTATAAATGTCATCAAAATCACTAAATCAGCTATGCAGGGATATTTTTCAATAATTCTACTGTTAAATCCCAAAACTTGCTTACTGTTGATATTAGAAGCCTCTCATCAGGTGAATGCGCACCTTTAATAGTCGGTCCGTAAGATATCATATCCATTCCGGGAAACTTTTTGCCAATCAAGCCACACTCGAGTCCTGCATGTATTACAAGGACTTTTGGTTCCTGACCAAATAAGGTGGTATATGTCTCCCTTGTAAGTTGAAGAATAGGCGAGTCGGGATTTGGAGCCCAACCCGGATAGCCCTGCCCGTGTGTGACGGTCGCTCCTGTAAGCATAAATACGCTGGCTACCATATTGGCAATATCATCTTTTTCTGATTCCACCGAACTGCGCTGGCTTGTTCCGATCAGAAAGTGATCTTCTTTCGTTTTTACTGAAGCCAGGTTGGTGGATGTCTCTACAAATCCCGGGATGTCGGCCGACATTGCTATAACCCCATGTGGACAAGCATATAGGGAATTCAGCAGTTTTTCCTGAGAAGAAATAGCGATGCAGAAACCCGTTGTCTTTGTGGTAATTAATGCGACTTTCAAATCAGGTTCTGTAGTTTTTAATTCAAACTTTACTCGGGATTCGAATGCAATGATGTATTGCTCAAAAGCTTCGGCCATCGCTTCCGGCACTGAAACCAAAGCATAAGCTTCGCGTGCAATGGCATTTCGAAGATTGCCACCATCGAAAAAACTCAGTCGAAGCCCAAAAGTGGAGGAAGCCTCCCAAAGTAAGCGGTTCAGTATTTTATTTGCATTACCAAGGCCTTTATTGATATCATCGCCCGAATGGCCTCCTTTTAATCCGCTGATATCGATTCGAAATGATTTGAATCCTGCTGGCAAATGCTCTTTTGAATAAGGAATGACAATAGATGTATCCTTACCTCCTGCGCAACCGATAAAGAGTTCGCCATCGTCTTCGGAGTCGAGATTAAGCAGTATCCGCCCGTTTAGAAAGCCAGGTTGTAAGCCTTCTGCTCCGGACAGACCGGTTTCTTCATCAATAGTAAAGAGAAATTCCAATGGTCCGTGCACGAGATTTCCTGATTCCATAATAGCGATCATAGCCGCTACGCCAATGCCGTCATCGGCACCAAGTGTAGTGTCTGTTGCTTTAACCCATTCGCCTTCGATGCGGGGCAGGATCGGGTCGCTCTCGAAATTATGGATAATAGCGTTGTTCTTCTCGCAAACCATATCCAGGTGACTTTGCAGAATGATAACGGGCCGGTTCTCCATACCTTTGGTGGCTTGTTTTCTGATAAGGACATTACCAACGGAGTCATTAAGAACTTCGAGACTAAATTCCCGCCCCTTTTTCATCACCCATGCTGCAATTAGCTCTTCTTTATGCGATGGCCGGGGAATTTTGCATATTTCGCCAAAATAATACCAAAGCCTTTCGGGCTTTAGTCCTTTAAATATATTTTCCATTATGATATGATTATATTAATAAACAAAAATAGGATATTTTAGACTGATTTTCCGAATGAATTATCGGTTCAATTTTAAATAACATTTGAATAGAGTGTTAGTTTTACAATGAGTTTAATTGAGCTTTAAATGGAGATTTGTTCTAACTGACCGCTATTCTGTTATTTTTGCAAGTGATTATTCTTCATTAATTATATTAAACCTTAGAACGTGGAACTAAAATCAGCGATTGAGAGACGGACAAGTGTCCGCAGTTTTACCCTGGAAGCGGTAGATGTTAACGATTTGAAAGAAATGGTAAGGCGGGCAGGCCTGGCTCCAAGCGTAAATAATTCGCAAGCCTGGAAATTTATTGCAATCACTAACAGAAAGCTGCTTAAAGAAATGGCCCATAATGTATCGGATGCATTGGGCGAATTGCCTTCGAGTGACCCTGACGACCCAAATCGAACGACACTCTCGCGTGTAGAGTGGTTTTCAACTTTTTTTGAGAATGCACCTGCTGTGTTGGTAATGTTGATGAAGTCTTATGAATCGGTCATAGAGAAAGGAACAAGTATCAGCCATGATGAGATCAATCGTTTGCGCAATTATCCTGATGTGCAGAGTGCCGGTGCCGCAATCCAGAATATTTTACTTACGGCTGTAGAATTAAATTATGGTGCATGTTGGATGAGTGCTCCCCTGATAGCTCGCGAACGTCTCGAAAAAATACTAAACATTAAAAATCCATGGTATTTGATGACTTTTGTTGCTGTAGGCAGGCCTTTTAACTTTCCGGCACCAAAGAATAAGCGATCGGTAGACGAAATATTTGAATGGATTACCTGAAATTCCTTCCTAAAAAGATAAAATGAAATCCGGAAATAAACTCAGTAAGTTGTTCCTGACTTTTCTATTGAAGCAAAGGATCTAAAATGCTGATTTTGGCAAATGAGAATCTCAACAATCAATCGAAAGGGCTTTATATCTTTTCCAGTTTCATAACCAATAAAGGATTGAATGTAACCCAGTTATATGTTCTTATCAGCAATTTTTAAGATTGGCAATAGTCAGCATTGGGTCGGCAGATGAAAATACGGTATTGCCTGCTACCAGAATATCGGCACCAGCAGTTACCAATTTTTTACAATTAGATAAATCAACACCGCCATCTATCTCGATTAAGGCCTTACTTCCGCTTTTGCTGATAAGTTCGCGGAGTTTCTGAATTCTGCTATAGGTTTGCCCGATAAATTTCTGCCCGCCAAAACCTGGGTTTACCGACATCAAAAGAACCATATCTGCTTCAATAATCACATCTTCGAGTAAATGTACAGGTGTATGTGGATTTAATACCACACCGGCCTGCATGCCGAGATCGCGAATTTGTTGTAATGAACGATGAAGATGGGTTGATGCTTCAAAATGGATGCTCAGGATATTGGCACCAGCTTGGCGGAACTGCTCAAAATAACGCTCGGGTTGCACGATCATCAGGTGGACATCTAAGGGTTTACGTGCAAATCTGCAGATTGCTTTTATTACCGGCATGCCAAAAGAGATGTTTGGGACAAAAACACCATCCATTACATCAAGATGAAACCAATCGGCCTGGCTGTTGTTAATCATTTCGATATCGGGACGCAAGTTGGAAAAGTCGGCCGCAAGCATGGATGGGGCGATCAGTGGCATGTGATTGAGTTTGAAAGTTTGAAATTTGGAAATTTGGAAATTTGGAAATTTGGAAATTTGAATAAAGATACTAAAAGTAATAATTTCTACTGAGTATTATCACCGCCGGAATTATTCCAAAAAAAAATGAGCGGAACAAAGTCCGCTCAAATCATTAACCCAGGTAAGTTTTTAAAATTTTACTCCGGGAAGTGTGTTTCAGTCTTCTGATTGCTTTTTCCTTGATCTGACGCACACGCTCGCGTGTAAGGTCAAATTTTTCGCCGATTTCCTCCAGCGTCATAGGATGACTGCCATTGAGCCCGAAATACAGGCGGATTACGTCGGCTTCGCGTTGTGTAAGTGTAGAAACAGCACGTTCGATCTCTTTTCGCAACGATTCATAGAGTAATTCCGTTTCGGGAGTTGGTCCGTCTTCGCTACGCAGCACATCGTACATGTTGTTGTCTTCATCCTGCACCAAAGGGGCATCCATAGAAACATGGCGGCCGGAATTTTTCATCGATTCCTTTACCTCATTCTCAGTAATTTCGAGAAGTGTAGCAATCTCTTCAGCATTGGGTTCGCGCTCAAATTTCTGCTCAAGTTTAGCGTAAGCTTTGTTTATTTTATTGATTGCACCAATTTTGTTGAGCGGAAGACGAACAATACGCGATTGTTCGGCCAATGCCTGAAGAATGGATTGGCGAATCCACCATACAGCATAGGAAATGAATTTAAATCCGCGTGTTTCGTCGAAACGCTGGGCAGCTTTGATCAATCCAAGGTTTCCTTCGTTAATAAGATCGGGGAGGCTGAGTCCCTGGTTTTGGTATTGTTTCGAAACGGAAACAACGAAACGCAGGTTAGCTTTTGTTAGTTTTTCAAGAGCAGCCCGGTCCCCTTGCTTTATCCGCTGAGCCAGCGCTACTTCTTCATCGGCTGTTATCAGTTCAACTTTCCCAATTTCCTGTAGGTATTTGTCGAGTGAAGCAGTTTCACGGTTAGTAACTTGTTTAGTTATCTTTAGTTGCCTCATTTTTGGTTGTTAAGTGTTGAAAGAGTGTTATACGGATAGTTTGTTATTTAGTTTCAGGAAATTAAACATTAAAGAAAAATATGTTGGCACTTTCTTTGTTGTGTTGTAATGCCGGATTATTCTTATGCGTTATTTTCTTGTGTAGGTTTGGGCAGTAATGCTTTGCGTGACAATTTCATCTTACCAGTCTTACTATCAATTTCGATAAGTTTGACATCAATTTTGTCTCCTACTTTCAAAACGCTTTCAACATCTTTCAGTCGGGTCCAATCAATTTCGGATATATGCAGGAGCCCATCCTTGCCTGGCATTACTTCTACAAACGCTCCGAATGCCTGGATATTCTTCACAGTACCATGATAGATTTCACCAATTTCGGGAACGGCTACAATGCGTTTTATTCTCATTTTTACAGCTTCGATGTCCTCCAGATTGTTCGAAACGATATCGATAATGCCAAATTCGCCAACTTCTTCAATAACGATCGTAGAATTGGTTTCGCGTTGCATTTCCTGTATCACTTTGCCTCCTGGTCCGATTACGGCGCCAATAAATTCTTTAGGAATGGTGAGTTTAACGATACGGGGTACATGTGGTTTGTAATCCTCACGTGGTTCGGTAATGGTTTTGGCTATTTCGCCCAGAATATGCAGACGGCCACGACGAGCTTGCTCAAGTGCTTCAGAAAGAATATTGTACGAAAGGCCGTCAACTTTGATGTCCATCTGGCAGGCTGTTATGCCATCGCGGGTACCGCAAACTTTAAAGTCCATATCTCCAAGGTGATCTTCGTCGCCAAGTATATCAGACAGAACAGCATATTTTTCGCCAGCGGTGATAAGACCCATTGCAATTCCTGAAACAGGTTTGCGCAGTTTTACGCCTGCATCCATAAGCGCCATTGTGCCGGCACATACGGTGGCCATAGACGACGAACCATTCGATTCGAGGATATCAGATACAATACGTACGGTATAAGGATTTTCTTCACCATGAGGGATCATGGTTTTGAGCGCCCTGAGTGCAAGGTTACCGTGTCCTACTTCACGCCTGCTGGTTCCGCGCAGGAATTTAACTTCACCTGTTGCAAACGGAGGGAAGTTATAATGCAGCAATACATTGGTTTTTTCTTCAATTACAACTCCGTCTATAATTTGCTCATCCAGTTTGGAACCTAAAGTAACGGTAGTAAGCGATTGCGTTTCGCCACGGGTAAAGATTGCAGATCCATGAGCCGATGGCAGATAATCTACTTCGCACCAGATTGGCCTTATTTCGTCGAGTTTACGTCCATCAAGACGGGTGCGTTCGTTTAATACGACATTGCGAATGGCTTCTTTCTCAACATCGTGGTAATACCTTTTAATAAGGTTTGCTATGGCTGGAACTTCTTCAGCAGGAAGAGAGTCAATATATTCCTGTTTGATGCTTTCGAATGCATCAGCTCTTTGTTGTTTTCCTGATCCGGTAGATGCTACCTTGTATATTTTGTCGTAAGTAGCTTCGCGGATGGCTTTTCGGAGGACTTCATCATTCTTTTCGTGGCAATATTCGCGTTTAGGGCTCGATTTTTCCACCATTGCGGCAAGCTCGATTTGCGCCTGGCACTGTAAGCGGATAGCTTCATGGGCAAATTTT
>DASVHX010000362.1:0-3550 GCA_036382355.1 Bacteroidales bacterium | reverse complement strand
GCATCAGCGATCTTCTGGCCGAATTTCAGGAAAAGAAAATTCACCTGGCAATTGTAGTGGATGAATATGGAGGAACATCGGGCATTATTACGCTGGAGGATATCATCGAGGAAATTGTCGGAGAAATCAATGACGAATTTGATTCTGAAAGCGACACAATACCTTTCGATAAAGTTGATGAGTATACTTATATTTTCGAAGGAAAAACTTCGCTGAACGATTTCTGCAAGATCCTGAATGTTGAAGATGATATTTTTGATGTGGTAAAAGGAGAAGCTGATACCCTTGCAGGGCTTTTGCTTGAACTCGCGGGTAGAATACCTGTTGTGAGTGAGATTGTGAGTTATAACGATTACACATTTAGCATAGAAGCAGCAGACAAGCGTCGGATCAAACGCATTAAAGTCAGCTTGCCCCCGACAGAAACCCCCGATGAATAGAAAGAGTTTTCCAGCTATTTTACTGATTCTTCCGGTAGCAATTGCTCTATCCTGTAGCAACAATTATACGCCGAAACCAAGTGGATATTTTCGCATCGATCTTCCCGAAAAGAAATATCAGCCATTTGATACGCTTTTCCCATTTTACTTCGAATATCCTGTGTATGCCCGCATCATGCACGATCCGCAGGCTCCCAATGAACCTTACTGGATAAATGTTGATTTCCCCCGTTTCCGCGGCAGGATCCACCTGAGTTATAAAGAGGTGAACGGTAACCTGTCGAAATATCTCGAAGATTCCCGTTCCTTGGCACTCAAACATATGTCAAAATCAACCGGTATAACGGAACAGGTTGTAAATATTCCCGATAAAAAAGTTTATGGCCTGATATACACCATTCAAGGCAGCGGGGCCGCTTCTACTTACCAGTTTTACCTTACCGATAGCACGCGCAATTTCATTAGAGGGGCACTCTACTTCAGTGTTTCGCCCAATAATGATTCACTCGCTCCGGTTATCAGCTTTATCCAGAGCGATATCAATCATATGATTGAAACCTTCCGGTGGAAATAATGCTTATTTTTGATTCTTGCTCAGCTATTCTTTAGAAAATATTAATATAATCCAGCCCGACAGAAAGCCGATAAAAGCAATTCCTGCTGGATTCGCCTGATATTATTCTTACTTTTGTGCCATCAATTCCATACCAGAATGTAGACTATTGTTAAATCATAAAAAACTGAGGGCCCATGATTCAGACCATCAAAATCGGCACGCTCAAGTGGCATCATATCCTCGATCCATCCGACGGGGACCTTCAATTCCTGAAAGACAACTTTCATTTTCACCCGCTGGATATTGAAGATTGCCGAAGTGTAAATCAACGCCCAAAGATTGATATCTACGACGATTACTATTTCCTCATACTTCATTTCCCAAATTACGATCGCTGGAACCGTTTTCTTAAAACCAAAGAAGTGAAAATCTTTTGGGGCGACGATTATATCATTACCATCGGCAAATCGCATTGGGTAGTCAGCAGCCTTTTCAACAGCGCCAAAGAAAATGCCGACCCTTACGAAATTATGCAGGTCGGGACCAGCGATGCTTTACTCTATAAGTTACTCGAAAGGTTGATGCAGGAAACCCAATCGCTCATCAGCAAACTGGGAATTGAGGTTGAACTCATCAACCGCGATCTTTTCGATAAAAAAGCCGAAAAAACCATTGAGCGTATTTCACTCACACGTCGCAACATTATCCTGCTCAATACTATCTTCAAACCACAACTCAGGCTCTTTCACAAGTTCGAATCGGGCGAAATAGAAGGATATGCCGGGAACATGGAAGAATACTGGGGCAACATCCTCGACTACTACCAAAAAATGTGGGATATGATCGAGGACTACCAGGAATTGGTCGAAGGCCTCTCAAAAACCTTCGATTCCATGCAGACCAACCGTACTAACGAAATTATGAAAGTGCTCACGCTAATTTCATCTGTACTACTGCCGCTTACCTTTATCGCCAGCCTGTACGGCATGAATGTTGGCCTTCCTTACCAAAACCATCCCTTTTCCTTCTGGTTTGTTATGATTTCTATGGTGGTGATAGCCGGCGGGATGATTTTTTATTTTAAGCGAAGGAATTGGATGTGATTTAGCATATTTCAATTCTCCCGATAAAAAAAGCCATGGCGAAATATCTTCGCTATGGCTTTTTCATTGGGGTAAACCTACAGAAGTTTTATGCTTACTTCTTTTGTTCTGCGGCAGGCATCATGCTCATGGGGTTAACATCCGAATTCCAGATTTCAATTTTTGTTTTAAGCGACCCGTCTTTTTGTTTTTCCCAAATTGTAAGGTATTTGCCATGGTCGTCCATTGGTTTTTCCATCCCGGGCATGGTCATGGTAATTTTATATGTTCCAATTTCGGTTACCAGGTTACCACAGCTGGTGACCTTTAAAGTGATTGGTTCAAAGGCTGTAGCTTTCCATCCTGATTTCACCATTTCCTCGTTGGCTTTCCGGATAGCTGCTATGCCCTCGTGCATAGGCTCATAATTCGGCATCGAAATGGCATCCGGAGCGTACAGGCTCAGGGATTTTTCCGTATTGCCTTCCAACATGGCCTTTGCCATTTCTTTATTGACCTTTTCGATTTTTGCTTTATATTCCTCATTGGTCTGAGAAAATACAACACTTGCCGTAAATAGAACGACAATTAGCAAGCAGGCTGATTTTAGACTGGTTCTTTTCATAATCGTTTTGATTTAGGTTTGATTGATCCGATTAATTGGGCATTAAAATTTCAGTATATAGTAACAAAAATGTTGGGATTTTGATTGTTCCAACCATAATATATTTTACCGGAAGTAAGAATTTAGTATTATCTGAAATTGATAAAATCTAAACTCACTTTTTCTGGAAGAGTCGGAAAAGAATGAAAAGAATGATTTAATTTGACAGAAGTTCAGGCGGAAACGCTTGTAAAATATTTTCCCTTCATCCACAAGGCTACCTTCACAAGCAAAATGAGTACCGGCACTTCCACCAAAGGGCCGATCACGGCTGCAAAGGCTTCGCCCGAATTGATACCGAAAATAGCGATAGCTACAGCTATAGCCAGTTCAAAGTTATTACTTGCTGCTGTAAAGGACAATGTAACCGATTGTTCGTAAGTAGCGCCTGCCTTTTTACTCATATAGAATGAAAGGAAGAACATGATCAGGAAATAGATTACCAGCGGAAGCGCGATACGCAATACATCGAACGGGAGTTGCACAATGTATTCGCCTTTGAGCGAGAACATCACCAGGATAGTGAAAAGCAGCGCAATTAGCGTAACAGGACTAATCTTAGGGATGAACTTAGTATGGTACCAGGCTTTGCTCTTTACCCTCATCAGCACAAAGCGCGTAATGAACCCTGCAATAGCTGGAATTCCCAGGTAAATGAAAACACTTTTGGCAATTTGTGCCATTGTTATGTTTTCCACTATGCTGCTTGTCGGGATATTGAACCACCCGGGAAGAATAGCGATGAAGATATAGGCATATAAAGCGAAAAAGAGCACCTGGAATATGGAATTGAAAGCCACCAGCCCGG
>DASVHX010000361.1:0-2323 GCA_036382355.1 Bacteroidales bacterium | reverse complement strand
CAAATTTAATTCCCAGATGGATTAATCTACAAAAATATTTTCCATTTCGTTTTGCCGCTCGATTTTCATTACCCATTTTGGTTTATTTTCTGCAGTTGTTAGTGCGAATGAGTCTTTAACAAAACGCTGCTGCATTATTTTCGGAATAAAATTACAACTTTATTCCTTTAACCAGAAAAATGAGCATAATGAACCAACTGGATATAGTTAGGATAATACTTCAGAACCTGACCCGACAGAACCTTTTATTTGTTTCAGAAATAGACCACCACAGGATAGTTGAAAAGAATCACTCCTTTTTGGATTTCGCTTTTACAACCGCTTCCATGACTTCTTCAGGAGGGATTGCCCCAACTTTTTTCATTTCTGCGCTGGTATGCTCAATTGCCTTCAGGCCAATATATCCGGTTGAACTGATTCCCATAAGCATTAGAAGATTAGGGTCGAACTGAGGCATTGTCTGTTTCATGATTACCTGGTAGGTAAATACACAGCCCAGGATAACTGTCCAGATGGCCATTTGTACACGATGAACGCTGTAACCGGCATCATCCGATAAAATATCTTTTAAGAATGATACAGATGCCGATTCATACATTCGTTCCGGATCGCGTGCTCTATCCACCAACCTGGAACCTCCTGATGTAGCAAGACTGATTGTGAGGAGCACGAGCACACTTCCGGTAATCGGGAACATTTCATCTGTTGTGATAAAGATATAACAGAACGAAAAAGCGACCATAAAAACCCAGAACAGTAACTGGGCCAATCCAAGGCTGAACTTGCTTTTGCTATGAGTAACGCGGATAAGATTCGTTTTAATCACCAGCCACCAGAATGTTAAAAACATGCCAATTACCATCGAAACCATTGTTATCAGTGAGCCTTTGGCAAGATATTTAAGATTGGTTTTTTTGAGTGTCGGAGAAATGGCGACCGGACTTGCGCCCTTTAGTCCAAAGCTAAAACTTACTGGTATCACCGCCCATATTACATCAAAGTGAAAATGATTTAATGATTCTGATTTTCGTTTAAGTTCGAAGGAAATTGTACCGGCATTTTTATTAATGTTATACGCACGTATGTCGTCCGCCGGCATACCGTTGATATATAAAAGAACAGGACAAAGTGAATCTTGCTTCCCTCCTGCCAGGCAGGAATCCACCTTTTCAAGAAAACCCGGCAGATTTTTCACAGTAAAAGTTATATGATCGCCAAATAGTACGGTATTATTATTTCTAAACCTATTGTCGGAACTAATTCCGGTAACCTCTGGTATAGTTTGTGGTAAAGCCTTTGCTGATACTGAATCGGCCTCGAGTGATAAATTATTTTCAGTTGCAGCCTGGCCTGGGAACCAATGCATGATTAAGATTAAAACAATAATCCCTGCAAAACTTCTTTGATTAATCATGGGAAATAATTTTAAGGTTAAGTTGTTTATCCGGGGAATTAACAAATATCTATGTAAATGGTTCTAAAGAAATATAAAACAATATTTTAGGACAACAAATTTTGAATTTACCTGATATCTGCGAGCCTGATCTTCATTACGTATAACTTCGGGTAATTATGTTACTTTTGGCGAAAATATTTTTACTCATAAAAACTCAACTCCTTGAAAAAACATCTATTTGCAAAAATATTCTTGCTGGCCATTTCTATTGTGCTCATAAGCTGGGGTTCGGTAGGTCATAATAAGATAAATACTGATGCATCGCTCTCTTACAATACGCAAATGAGCCAATTCAAAGCATGGACAAGCACACTGGCCTACCATGCCTCGGATGCGGATTACCGGAAAAGTTCGGATCCAACCGAAGGACCAAAACATTACATTGACATTGATAACTATGCAGAGTTCAATACTAACGGTAGGATTCCGCAAACGCTCGATTCCGTTATTCAGCATTATGGCGGAACATTTGTGTCCACCAACGGGATTCTCCCCTGGGCTACTAAGGTTACGTTCGATTCGCTCAGGAACTGTTTCACCCGGTTGGACTGGGACAAAGCTGTGCTTTTTGCAGCCGACCTGGGGCATTATGTGGGGGATGGACACATGCCGATGCACATCACTGCGAATTACGATGGAAAGTCAACAGGTAATGACGGTATTCATTCACGTTATGAATCGACCATGATAAGCGCTTACATCGGGCAAATAAATTATACGGGTATGGAAATCTCCGTTATTCCCGATGTAAACCAGTATATTTTCAATTACTTGTATAAAAATTATATTTATGTAGATTCTGTACTGGCAGCCGATAACTATGCCAAGAGTAAGGGTAGCACCACCAGTCCCGCTTACAAAGCAGCT
>DASVHX010000360.1:0-3744 GCA_036382355.1 Bacteroidales bacterium | reverse complement strand
GGAAATAATATCCTGCGCCTTTTGCTGGTGAGCCTCCAGTGAACTTTCAATCAATGTAATCGCTTTACTCAGTATCGCCCTGTTTCCCTGACGGATTTCATTCACATATTCCTCCACACTCAACTCAGGATGCCTGCTTCTCCTGAAACGACTAACGGCGTGAACGTTAACAGAAGGCGGCTGTTCAATCCCGTCATTCACTTTCAGGGCAGATTCAAACTCTTTATGATTGTCTTTAGCAAGCATATTATATGTAACCGTAAAGCAATACAAATGTAAGCATTTTGCTCCATTGCATATCAAGCAGGCAGGAAAGGGATTCGAATAGTAACACGGAGAAATTTTCGCAATTCTTTATGTTTCGTGGTTTCGGCAGGATAAAATTTTTAATCCTTACCCTTTCTTAACAAAAAATTGCTAATTTTGCCCTCCCAAACTCTCCGTAGCTCAGCTGGTAGAGCAATTGACTCTTAATCAATGGGTCACAGGTTCGAATCCTGTCGGGGAGACAGCCTTAGGGTTAATACCCATGAACCGGCTCGTCCGGTTTTTTGGTCAGGAGCCCTGAGTAACTTGAAGCAATATGACCCATCGGGATGTAGCGCAGCCTGGTAGCGCGCTTCGTTCGGGACGAAGAGGCCGCTGGTTCGAATCCAGTCATCCCGACTATTGACATACTTGCGGATAAATAGATTTTATTGTTCGTGCGTCTGTTGCCACTTTAGCTCAGTTGGTAGAGCAGCGCATTCGTAATGCGCAGGTCGGGGGTTCGAGTCCCCTTAGTGGCTCCTGGTTTTCAATCTTTTGCCTATTAATCCTAAATTTCAGGCATTTTATTTTCTCTTCTCGAAATCTCGCTAATCATTCTTAACAGATGGTTTATTCCCTCAAAGGAGAGATACCGAAACTTTAGCAATTCAATTCTGGCAATACTATAAAGAGCCACTTAAGGAGTGGCTCTAAACATATGTCAATAAATTTAAAAATTAACATCCTTCCATTCACTTCACCTCTTTATGCATATCAGCTATTTCTTTCGAAGTGAACACATCTACCTTCACAACCTTGGCATTCGTCTGAACAGCCATAGGCAACATAGCACGGGCATCATCTGCAGAAGCTGCCTGCACGAATGCATACATTGTATGATCGCCCGATTTGCATCCAAATTTAAACTTTGAAAGAGCCTTATCACCCTTGGCCTTCATATCATCCATCACCGTCATACACTGTTCCGGTGTATGAGCAGCAGTCACAAAGTAGTTATTCATTCCAACTTCTTTTGTTTCTGTAACAGCTTCAGAAATATGCTTTTTCTTTGTGACAACTTTCGAGGTCTGGGCAACAACATAACCCAGGCTCATCAGGTAGACAAGCATGATTGCTCCAATGATTCTGATTTTTTTCATAATAAATCCTCCTTTAATTTAATTTAATTTAATGATTTGACAATGACTGAATTGCCTTACAAATATAATCAATAATTTATGGTTATTTATTATTGTTCTAAATTATTTTCAGTTATTTTCTGTTCAGTTATTTCCAATTGATAAGTAATCTGACCCTTATCAAAATAACTTATAAAAAAGGTTATAACACCTGATCCAGGAAATCTTAGATTTTTATCAGGCTTATTTAAATTAAAAATGCCGGGATTAATACATCTCCCGGCAACTTCACAAATTACGTTATAAATTCTTATAGATTAGCGTCGTAATATCCGGCAATCTTGCGGTATAAATGGGCCCTGTCGATACCCGATACATTATGCTCATGTCCGGGATACACGAAATAATCCACTTGCTTGCCTGCTTCTATACATTTCTGAATAAATTGAAGACTGTTTTGCCAAACTACAGTCGAGTCCATGGTGCCTTGGATTATCAGTAGTTTTCCTTCAAGTTTATCGGCTTTATCTAACAGACTTGCTTTGGCATATCCTTCAGGATTCTGCTGCGGCATATCCATATATCGCTCGCCATACATTACTTCGTAGAATTTCCAGTCGATAACCGGGCCTCCTGCAGTGGCTACTTTAAACACTTCAGGATGGTTCAGCTTCATCGTGATGGCCATAAAGCCACCATAGCTCCAACCGTCAACGCCAATCCGGGCTGGATTGACAAAGCCCAGGGATTTCAGGTATTCCACGCCCTTCATCTGATCGGACATCTCAATAGTGCCAGCTTGCCTGTGAATAATGCTTTCGAAATCGAAGCCACGGTTCTGCGAACCATGATTATCCAACGTGAAAACCACGTAACCCTTTTCGGCCAGCCAGTTAAGGAATAATCCTGCACCACCGAGCCAGCTGTCTTTCACAAGTTGTTCATGAGGGCCACCATATACATAAATTATTGCCGGGTATTTTTTTCCCGGATCAAAATCTGTTGGTTTGATGAGCCTGCAATATAGATCGGCGCTATCGCCTGCTTTAATGGTGAAGATAGTCGTTTCTCCTATTTTATAATCTTTTAGAGGATTAATATCTTCTTTGATTACCCGCAATTCCCTTCCCCGCTCAGTAAGCAGCGTATAACGTGATGCTATACTGGTACTGCTGAGTTTATCGAGAAAATACTTACCATCGGCACGTATAATGGTTGTATGTGTTCCGTGACCACTGCTGATGTGGACAATTTTGCCGGATTTCATCTCCACTGAATAAACCTGGTTCTCTATTGGGCTTTCCTGTGTAGAAGTGTAATATATTGTGCTCCCATAGGCGTCCATGCCGAGGAATTTTGTTACGACCCAATTTCCACGTGTGATCTGTTTGACCAGTTCTCCTTTAGCATTGTAGAGATAGAAGTGGTTGAACCCGTCGCGCTGGCTTTGCCACACGAATTTATCGGGATGCCCTGGCAGGAAATACAAACAATGAAGCGGTTCCACGTAGCGGTCGTTCGTTTCTTCGAAAAGTGTTTTGATGAAATCACCGGTGGTTGCGTCGTATTGTCGCAGCCAGAGATGATTTTGATCGCGGTTGAGCACAGCGATGTATATGGATTTTTCGTCGGGACTCCAGGTGATATTGGTCAGGTATTGTTCGGCAGGTTCACCGGTATTCAGGAACACAACCTTATGGCTTTCCGGATTGTAAACACCCACTGTAACATGATGGCTGGCCATGCCTGCCATGGGATATTTGATTTCGTGCAATGCTGCTATTCTGGGTTCGATATCCACCAGCGGGTAATCAGTCACCATAGTTTGATCCATCCTGTAAAACGCCAGGAGTTTGCCCGAAGGTGACCAGAAAGTACCTTTTTCGATACCGAACTCATTGCGATGAACCTTCTGCCCATTTACAATCCCTTTATCAGTATCGTTTGTAACGGTATTCTCCACATTGTTGCAGGAAACAGACAGGTTGTTTCCGCGTGTGTATGCCACATAGTTCGTAACAGGAGCTATATCTATATTTTCGGCTTCCTTAATATAAGTAGTCAGAAGTGATGCCTGTCGTGTTTTCATATCAAAACTGTAAAGCTTTCCCGGCTGGCTGAAGTTGAATTTACTTTCATTCTGCCAGGTGATGGCGGGCATACGTTTCACTTTTTCGCCACCAACCGAAGCAAGTGCGACGTTTAGTTCAGAAGTCCGCAACAAAGTATCGGTCGTGGAGGTTTCCACGCCGGATTGCACAAGGTTGCCGGCTATTTGCCAGGTAAAGCTGGCAGAGTTGCCCCGCCATTGGAGATCGTTGAGTGAAAGAGGATATAGTTTACGGCTGGTCATCAT
>DASVHX010000359.1:0-4361 GCA_036382355.1 Bacteroidales bacterium | reverse complement strand
ATGGAAATGTGCATACCATTGTTTTGAAAGATGCCATAACACTGACAGAAAATCAGGACATTGCCGTGTTTACAGTGCAACGCTTTGCAAATAATGAGGTGCAGATTCAATTAATCGGCGACGAGGAATTGTATGGTAAGGATTATATTATCGAACCTGATTATGAAGGGAATGCTGCCGGTGCAACAACTAATCCGGGCTACTCAGGTAATCCGGTTGTGGTGAACAGGACTACCTATGTTGAAGTCGCCGCATGGCCATTGGTACATTTTATGTTCATGCCATTATACGTTGTATGGCATTCGCCATGGTACTTCGGTTATTATCCTTCATGGTGGCGTACATGGAGGCCTTACTACTGGGATTATTATTATGGCTATCACCACAACTACAATCCTTATTACTATGGCCATTACCGCCATGTAAATAACTACCGCTATGCACAATGGAATGATAATTACTATAACAGCAGGCGTTCACACTCCCAGGTTGTTTACCAGAGGAAGCAGGAAGGACGCTATAAAGACACATATTCCCGCCCCGATACCAGGAAAGAGGGTGTAGAATTGTACAGGAAAACGCATACTGATAACAATGCCCGCCCCGGCAGCAATCCTGCAACACGACAAGGTGCATACAGGCCATCAACACGTCCGGGTAGTGGTAACCCTTCAACACGACAAGGTGCATACAGGCCATCAACACGTCCGGGTAGTGGTAACCCTTCAACGCGACAAGGTACAACTAACCCATCTGCACGCCCCGATGTAACAAGACCATCAAACCGTGGCGAAGTGAACAGGCAGGTTACAAAACCCGGGGTAAACAGATCATCGGCGCGGCCAGATGTAAACAGACGTGCCTCGAACCCAGGTGTGAATAAACGTGCGGCCCGGGGTGGCAACAATAAACCTGATACAAAACCCGCTAAAAACAAAAAGAACAGCAGGCAGGATAACTCCCGGTCAAAATCGGATAAAAATAAAGGTGGAAGATAAAATTCCAATGATAATAAAAAAGACGCTTACGGGCGTCTTTTTTATGTCGGGCAGAACCCCGTCGCAGCCTTCGGCGAGGGGAGATAATGCTTAGCAGGGCGTAAGCCCTTTGATGCTTTGCGCTTATGGCGCATTTTGATCTTTAATACAGCGTATAGACATACCTGTAGTCTCTGAGTTTGACCCCCCGAAATAGCCCACATTGTCAAAATCGTATTGGAGGTGCACCCAATAAGAGATATTGTAAATATCTGAGGGTTTTGTAGAATTCCACCAACTTCCCTCTGTGTTAATGCCTCTAAACGATGTTCCATCATCCCAAAGTGCACGTATCCCACCTGGAAGTGCTGCAAACCCACTCTCATTGGTTGCTCCGGAGTTTGGCCTTTCCCAGTATGTTATACCGGATTCTTTTAATTTGCCAGCTGCAACTCCCTCTCCACCTAAATAATCTATTAACATTGTCCACTCTGTAAAACTCGGCACATGCCAACCTGTTGGGCTCAGTTTGTCAGAATATGCGGCGTATTGGTTGTAAAGCGCACCATAGTCAGGCTTATAGCCTGCTTCATTGTTATTATACCAGCAGTATGCCCCGGTACTCAGGCTGTTCCATAGGATATTATCTGTTACATACGGTATGGGTTCGCCATCGCTGTAGTGAGTTGCTTTAAGATTTTCAACCATCCACCATTGATTGCCTACTAGTACCGTATGGTAAGAATTACCGTCAATATCAGTAACGATAGCACCGTAGGTTGGAGATTTAGGCGTTCCTTCAATCCACAAATCAATAAATCCTCCTGGTGAACCTTTAAGTTCAACCTCTAATTCGGATGTTTCCGTTAAGCCTGTAATTTCTTTACTAATTAATGACACATTTTGAGAAAAATCGGATGGGCCAGCAATATGTTTGCCATCAATTTTTATTTCAGCACTGGAAACTAAGTTGTTTGTTCCATCTCCATTTTGGATAAAAAGAGTAAAGTTTTTCTCAAAATGCACTAAATCCGGACCTCCAATCTGTTTTTTAATAACCCTTGGAGCAGCCGTTGTTCTTGTGAATTTTTCGTGTCCATAATAGATCGCTGTTGAAGCACTTTTAAAGCTTGCTGAATTTAAAACATTAGGAGTGCTCCTTGCAACATTTTGTTCATCCTGTACCTTATTATTGTCTTTTTTACAGGAATTTGAAATTAATATTGCAATAATACCAAACAGGAAAAGAGAGATTGAAAATAATCTCTCTTTTGTGAATTGAAGATGATTGTTTTTCATCGGGAATAATATTAGTCAGATTAAAGATATACCAAATCTATGTTGTATTTATTATCTTATAAATTTAGTTTAAATATATGAATTTGGTGTCAGGAAACCAGCTTTTATTTTTTTACGGGGAAGTTAAACTTTTAAAGTGCAAAAAAGACAACGAATATAGTGGAATTATGAACACAAGCCTGTTCATACCATCAGTTCTATTTTTCGGGTTTCCGTATTTCCCTGGCTGAGCGTAGCCGGAAACTATGCTTAGCGACTAAACTAAGCTTAACGGCAGCCCCGAACAGATTACGCTTAGCCAGGAGGGCTTTTTTCCGGTAACTTTAATTGATCACAACATGAGTAATAAAAAGCTGATTATAATGTATCTGTTACATCTTCAGTTGGTATTTCATCAGCTTTCCGAATCCCTTCAAGTATAGCAATGACAGGCTTTATTTCGTAAACACTCATGCTGTGTTTGTTTCCCAGTATTATGATTACATAGTCGTTTGCCGGACTATACCAGAACATGGTTGAATAACCTGCCCACCATCCGCTATGATAAATATATTCAACCTTGTTCATATTAGTATTTTTAGTCATGAGCCGGAACCCAAGACCATAGTTATGCCTGCTTTTTTTCTCAAAGCTTCGCGGGGTAAAGGCTTGCTTAAGCCAGTACGCGTTCAGCAGGCAATTGTTCCGGAGCGCAAAATGCCACCTGGCCATGTCTTCAACGGTTGAATATACCCCTTTGTCGCCATACACGCCATCATAAAAGTCGCGTTTGCACGCGCGATTACCGTTATGTCCGCAAGTACGGAGTTGAAGTAAAGAATCCGGGGCAAGGGTATCGATATAGGAATGACGCATTTCCAGCGGTTCGAATATCCGGCTATGCATAAAATCAGAATAGCTCATGCCGCTTACTTTTTCAAGAATACAGGACAGCAAAACGAAGTTTGAATTGTTGTAACTGAAAGATTTGCCCGGTTTAGCATAGGGTGCCGGAAGAGGATCGGCTTCCATGAACCATTTAACGATGGTATCGTTTGTGGGTGGCGTACCGTATAGTTTTCGCTTGTTTTCAAATGCATAGAGGTAATTGGGTAAGCCGCTGCGATGGCTCAGCAAATCGCCGATCGTGATGCCATGATAAGGGAAGCCAGGCAGATACTGTTGAATGGAATCGCTCATCCGGAGTTTCCCTTCCTGGGCCATCATTAAAATAGCAACTCCAGTGAAGGTCTTGCTGATGGATGCCAACTGGAATGCACTGTTCAGGCTGAGGGGTATTTTTGAGGAAAAATCGCGGTATCCAAATGCATTTTCATAGATAATTACCCCTTTTTGAGCGATAAGCACCGTACCGTTAAATCCCTGTCGTGTATGTTTCTTCTGAAATAAGGAATCAATGATGACTGCCTTCGCACTGGCATGAATTTCTTTCCGGATGGCTGAGTCCTGCGCCGCTGATAATTTGTGTTGCTCGAAGCAGGAGTTTGTTTCCGGTATTTTATGCTGCCTGCTTTTGCATGCTGAAAGAAGAAGCGCAACTGCAAACAATATATATAGTTTTGATATCCGGTTCATTTTCACTTCTGTTGATCTGATGATTGAAGCCGGTAAAAGAACAAATAGTTAAGCAATTTGCGCAGCTAAGAATAATTTGTTTTAAACAAATTGTTGTTGAAAGAATTTTATCAAATAGAAAGTTTATCAGGTAGAAAGATAAAAGTAAGAGAGGCGAAGCTTAACGGCAGCAGCGATCAGACTACACTTAGCCGGGGGGTATTATATTCGATGGTTGGCAATCATAAATGAGAAAGTATATTTCTTAATTTTGATAGTCAAAGGCAAAGACTATGACTGTTTAGCTCTGTTAATACCATAATACAAGGTTTTATTAAAAATAAATTTATTTGATATGAATCTTAAAAATTTTCACAAAGAAATCGATCCTGTAATTGTGCAGCGTGGCAAAGAATATTACAATCACAATTCTGTTGAAGACCTCAGCCAGAGTAGCAATGATGCCTGGGCTGCAATTGTATCAGGGACTCAGGATTACGAAATTTCGATTCAGCTCGACGGTGTTAAAAT
>DASVHX010000358.1:0-2649 GCA_036382355.1 Bacteroidales bacterium | reverse complement strand
ATAAGCCTTATCAGGATTCATTTCGGTGGAATGTGCATCTTTAAAGCCAAGCACGTTCCTGCCAAATTCAACTACGGCGCATTGCATACCAAGGCATATCCCCAGAAATGGAACTTTATGTTCCCTGGCATAACGGATAGAGATTATCTTCCCTTCTATGCCGCGTTCTCCAAATCCGGGAGCCACAAGTATTCCGTCAAGGTCCTTAAGCATATGCTTAACTGTGGAATCATTAATAGCTTCGGAATGCAGCATTTTTACATTTACTTTGCATTGATTTACTGCGCTGGCATGAACAAAAGATTCGCTGATGGATTTATAGGCATCTTTCAATTCAACATATTTTCCAACAAGCCCGATTGTAATTTCCGACAGCGGATGTTTGAGTTTGAAAAGGAAGTCCTCCCACTTAACCAAATCGGCAGTTTTTCGGGTTCTCACCTTAGTGAGGCTTAGAACTTCGAGATCGAGCCTTTCATCGCGCATGAGCAATGGAACGTCGTAAATCGTCTCGGCATCAATAGATTCAATAACGTCATTTGGGGAAACATTGCAGAAAAGTGCAATTTTATCTTTCAGATTCTGTGAAAGGTGTTTTTCGGTACGGCATACGATTATATCAGGCTGAACTCCCGACTCGAGCAACGTTTTGACGGAGTGTTGGGTGGGTTTTGTCTTAAGTTCGCCAGCAGCTGCCAGGTATGGTACAAGTGTAAGATGGATAACTATACACCTGAATCCCATTTCCCATTTCATCTGCCGAACCGCTTCAATATATGGCAGCGATTCAATATCGCCTACGGTCCCGCCAATCTCGGTAATCACGAAATCGAATGAACCGCTGTTGCCCAGTATTTTTACCCTGCTCTTAATTTCATCTGTAATGTGTGGAATTACCTGAACAGTTTCGCCAAGATAATCGCCGCGCCTTTCTTTTTCAATCACCGAAAGATAAATGCGGCCTGTTGTAACATTATTGGCCTGTGATGTAGGAACATTCGAAAATCGTTCATAATGCCCAAGGTCGAGGTCGGTTTCAGCGCCATCGTCAGTTACAAAGCATTCGCCATGTTCGTAAGGATTAAGTGTTCCAGGATCGATATTGATATATGGATCAAGTTTCTGAATCGTTACTGCAAAACCACGGGCCACAAGAAGTTTGGCCAACGAAGCCGAGATTATACCTTTGCCGAGTGATGAAGCAACGCCTCCTGTTACAAAAATGTATTTTGTTTCTGCCATAATTACTGAGCAATTATCTTCTTACTAATTCTTTCTTTATCAATTATTATTGATTAATTCATTGTAATCCATAACAATAATTACCTATTTTATTGCCAATATAGCTCCTGGAAAATTAATTCCGGCATGAATATCATTTTTCTTCAGGTAATCTTCAAATGTCCACGACAATTCTCTACCGATAAATACGATAAGGAATATACCCAGAAACTCCATCATAGTCTGCAGATTAAACAGCCCATCTGTATCTCTACCAATGATTTTCATGATAAAGAATACCATGTATTTAGTTGATATGATAATTATTGCAGTCATCATTACGGTAGGACCAACGATTATCGATCGTTCGATGAAATGTAAAATTTTCATGGGTTGGAAATCAGGGGACTGATGGCCGCTTTACGGAAAGCAAAGGTACAAATCCGCATGAAACTGCGGCATTTCTTTGAAAATAATTACGGATAACAGTAGCCGGGAATGTGGAAGTAAAAAGGAATAATAAATTAAAGGGCAGGTGTATCAGGCTACTTTTACCTCGCTGGTGTACTTCAGGATAGTATTGTATATTTCCGCTTTATTGTAGGGTTTGGCCAGGAAATGATTCATACCTGCTTTAATGCTCTTCTGGTGAAAGAGGTTTTCGGTAAAGGCAGTTAGTGCAATAATTGGAATGTCGGAATTGTGAGTACGGATTATGCTTGTAGCTTCAAAACCATCCATCCGGGGCATATCAATATCCATTAAAATCGCGTCATATCCACCTTTCAGGCATTCTTCCACGACTTCCACGCCATCATTTACAATGTGACATGCCCAACCCATGTGCTTAATAAGAATTTCTATAATCTTTTGATTCAGTATATTATCTTCGGCTATCAGTATTTTCATCTTATGTTTTCAGGAATAAATATGATATAAAATTACTTCCAGGGAACGGATCCTTGTGAAGGGGACTAAAAATCTGATTACTTATATATCCAAAAAAAGCAAAATGGTTATACTGTTTTGAAGAGATTTTTTGATTTTTTTTATTCTTTTTTTTATTCTGTCAGGCAAATTCAAGTTCAGAAGCCGGTAAACTGCACCCTGTCAGGCATTAACGTTGACTAAAAAGATAAAATCAATAATAACGATAACTTTTCACTTGTGCGATGTGCTTGGCAAGCCTGATCACCTGGCTGGTATAACCAAATTCGTTGTCGTACCAGAGATAAAGAACAATGTTTCGGTGATCATCTGAAACAAGGGTTGCCACGCTATCGAAAATGCAGGCACATGAATCGCCAATGCAGTCGCTCGAAACCAGTTCGCTGGATGTAGAATATCTTATCTGTTCGATCAGTGTTCCTTTGAGCGATGCTTTGCGTAACTTTTCGTTCACTTCATCGCGCGTAACTTCGCGACCCA
>DASVHX010000357.1:0-2621 GCA_036382355.1 Bacteroidales bacterium | reverse complement strand
AAGAGTTATCAACAATTGTTAATAACTTTCCAGGGATCAGTAAGATGTTAATCTGTTGATTCATTTTGATGAGATGTCAACTTCATATTCATTTTTTTATTACAATATTTGGCTAGGATCAGGACAGGTTTTCCTTTGCGTATATGGACTACGGTGCATTCCACATACTGCGATCCGCTTAATGACAGAACAAATTTCTCAGGGCAATCTACTTCAATTTCGTTTTCGAAAATATCGGTCAGCAAAAGTTTGGACTTTCTTCGTTTTTCATTTATTTGAATAGACTTTAATTGAAATACGTAAACACAACCTTTGGAATAATTAGGATGTTCGGGTTCGAGGTAAACACGTCCGGTGCAATTGATTTTATCTACAACGCAATTAATCGTTTGCCCTTGTTTAATTCCATATTTAGTATAAAACCACGATGGCAACAAATGTCTAATGCTATAAGGGTCCTCAAGGATAAAATATGCCTTTTCATCCTGAAGCTGAACCTTGTTATAAACCTTGAATGGGTAACTTTTCCCTTCTTCAAGTTTTTTCACTGTGTTGAAATACCCTGCAGTTGTCATAAAATAGAAATAATAGACTAGGGTTAACTAATCCTGTTAGCCTTTGAAACGCCTTTTATTTTACTGAGTCTTCTTAATAAATTATCCAAATGCATTTTATCGGTAACAAAAAGTGTTATATGACCGTTGAATTTACCATTAACCGAATCGAAGCGAATGCTGCGCATATTTACTTTAAGGTCGTCAGAAATTGTTTGTGATATAGCACTTACAATTCCAAGCTGATCATTTCCAATTATCTGTATTTCTGCTAAATATGACGCCTCATCTGCATCAATACTCCAACGTGCATCAACAATCCTATAGTTGTAATAAGTGCGCATCTGCCTTGCGTTGGGACAATCAGTCCTGTGGATTTTAATACCTTCGCCTACTGTAACAAAACCGAAAATCTCATCGCCCTGAACGGGATGACAACATTTAGCAAACTTAAAACCTGCTAGTTCCTGGTTATCGTTGATAATAATAGCTGTTTCTTCGCGCGAGGCTGCCGTTTTTATAGTTGCCTCTGACCGGGTAAAGGGCCTTTCGGCGACATGAGTTTCTTCAAGTCTTGACGGTAGAAATAGAATTTCCCGCAGTCGCGAGATATCGGCCTTTTCAGTCGCTATGGCTTGAAAAAGTTCGAGAGGACTACCGAATTTAAAATGAGCAACTAATTTGTTTATGGTCTCATCGGTATAGCTAAGCTTTAGCTGATTGAGTTTTCTTCTTAGAATATCCTTGCCAAAATCAGCCTGCGCGAACTCTGCTTCTTTGAGATAGCGCTTGATCTTGCTAACAGCTTTCGACGTTGTAACAAAATTGAGCCAATCGGAACCTGGATGCTGATTTTTTGAAGTAATTACCTCCACCTGGTCTCCTGTTTTGAGCAGATGTTTCAGTGGAACATAGGTACTGTTTACTTTAGCTCCTGTACATTTTGCCCCAATATCCGAATGAATTTCAAATGCAAAATCGAGTACGGTAGCCCCTGTCTTTAATTTTCGCAGATCGCCCTGAGGTGTGAAAACAAAAATCGTATCCGTATACAATTCCATTTTGGTTGAACCATTGGGTTCACTTTCGCCAGGGAGTGGATTTTCAAGAACTTTCCGGATATTTTTAAGCCAGGCGTCCATTTCCTGTTCGCCTTTCATTTCCTTGTATTTCCAATGCGCTGCATGGCCACCTTCGGCTAGTTCGTCCATTCTTGTGGTGCGGATCTGCACTTCAACCCATTTATCATTTGGACCTTTTACGGTAGTGTGCAATGATTCATAACCATTGGATTTTGGTACAGATATCCAATCGCGCAGACGTATTGCATTAGGTTGATAAATATTTGTAACGAGGCTGTAAATCCTCCAGCAATCATCCTTCTCATGCTCAGGTCGGCTGTTGGAGATAATACGGACTGCGAATAGATCGTAAACCTGTTCAAAATCAACTTTTTGCTTTTGCATTTTGGCCCAGATAGACGAAATTGACTTTGTACGTGCTTTTATGTCTACATCAAATCCTTGCTCCTGAAGCTCTTGATGGATTGGTTGGACGAATTGGCGGATATACTGATCCTGACTTTCGCGGCTTTGTTCGATACGTTTAGCAATTGAAGCATAAATGCTTGGCTGGGAATATTGCATCGAAAGTTCTTCTAGTTCTGTCTTTATTTTATATAAGCCAAGCCTATGAGCAATGGGTGCGTATAGGTTGAAAGTTTCTGCTGCTATCTGCACCTGGGTTTCGGGTGAAAGGCTTCCAAGAATACGCATAAAATGTAGACGATCGGCCAACCTGATCAGAATTACCGTAACATCATCGGACAGCGTGAGCAGCAATTGTATAAAGTTTCCTGCATTCATGGATACCTTATCCATGCGAAGAGAGGAGATACGGTTGATCTTGAGCAAAACTGATACAACTTTGCGTCCGAACTTTTGTTCCAATTCTGTTGCAGTAAATGAACTATCCCGCAATTCATCGTGCAGTAAGGCTGATACGATACTTACTGTTGAGAGTCCCATTTCACCAGCTACAATTTTAGCAACGGCAGTGGCATGAAAC
>DASVHX010000356.1:0-4558 GCA_036382355.1 Bacteroidales bacterium | reverse complement strand
CCATGAAAATGGCACTTGAGGTTATAAAACTTACAAAATTGTTTCCGATAAGCCAGGAACGTAAGGTTATTACATATCAAATCATTAAGTCATCCACTTCAACTGCAGCAAACTATCGTTCAGCGGGAAGAGCCAAGTCATCGAAGGATTTTATCGCAAAACCCGGAATAACTGAGGAAGAATGTGATGAAACAATTTTTTGGCTTGAAATGATTTTAGAAGCCAAACTCGCTTCGCAGGAACAGACATAATCCATAAAACAAGAAGCTTCTGAAATTTTAGCGATAATCGTTTCTTCAATAAAAACCGCTAAAAGTAATTTGAATAAATAAATCCGACATCCGACATCCGAAATTTTAAAAAAATGGCACTCACCAAAGAACAAATCGCCCAACGCATAGCACAGGAACTCCGTGACGGATATTATGTAAACCTCGGGATTGGAATTCCTACGCTGGTAGCCAATTATATACCGAAAGGCATGGAAGTGATCCTGCAATCGGAAAACGGAATCCTCGGAATGGGTGCATTCCCGCTCTCCGATGAAGTGGATGCCGACCTGATTAATGCCGGAAAACAAACAGTAACTGTTTTGCCGGGGGCAGCATTTTTCGATTCTTCGCTTAGTTTCGCTATGATACGTGGTGGACATGTGGACCTTACCGTCCTTGGCGCTTTTGAGGTTTCGGAAAAAGGTGATATAGCCAGTTGGAAAATACCGGGCAAAATGGTAAAAGGCATGGGTGGCGCAATGGATCTGGTGGCATCAGCAAAAAATATTATTGTAGCTATGCAGCATACCAGCAAAGATGGATCAAAATTATTGCCTGAATGCACATTGCCGCTCACAGGCGTACGATGTGTGAAGAAAATAGTAACCGATCTTGCCGTGATCGAAGTAACCACCGAAGGTTTCCGCCTGCTCGAAAGGGCACCTGGTGTTTCAGTTGAAGAAATCAGGAATGCCACTGCAGGCCGGTTGGTTGTGGAAGGAGAGATTCCGGTGATGAGGTTCTGACCTCTATCTAATCTTTAACAATTTAATTGATTATAATTTTTAAAACGGAAAAGCCGCAGGAAATTATCATTCATTTCGCCTTCATTTTTTATAATCAGGATCCATTTCAGGTGTGCGTAAGCCGGCCACTTCATCAGCCATCAGTATAAAAACATTCCAGCACAATCCACGGGTCGATGGCCACCAGCTATCGGTCGTGGTCCATTTTGTCGGCGTAAATTCTTTGCTGAACGGCCATTTGGGATTAAGGTATATTTCTGCCCACACCCTGTTTTCCATCAACGCGTTTGCTTTGGTCCATCCGTGTTTTAATCCCACCACATAAGCGCAATACTCAGCCCTGAACCAGCTGCCGCCATTGTAATAGAACCCATCGCTCTGACCGTTGCTGTAATTCTCTTCACCAAATTTTTCAAAAGGCTGATAATCTCCGCTGAGATAGGCAAATCCCTTTGCATCCTTTGTCAACCTTACGCAGATGGGTGCAGTAGTGCCATATTCAGGGTGAGGGGAGTCGGGCACTTTATTCAGAACGGGTACCTGGTCCAGGTGATTTTTTACCATTTCATCCGTGAGCATCGGCCTGTTGAATAACCAAAGGGAAAAGAATTCAGGTTCAAGGTCGGTAAGGGTTATAATGTCAGGGAAATTCCGGTCGAACAGCAAATGTTTTCTTTCTGTATCATAAAAATTTCGATATTCTTGTTCAGCCTTTTGGATATATGCTTCGGAAATATCAAAACCCAGTTCTTTTATTGTTCTTAGCGCGATGGCCAGCATGCCCTGATTCACGCCCAGCCGGTCGGTTTTAGGATTAAAATCCACAATATCTACCTGGCTCAGCGAAAAATGAGCCTTGCATTTTCCATCCCTGTCGGCATCAAATTCGTTCAATACATAATCAACCGCTTTCTTAATTTTTTCCTGCGGCAGCGTAACGCCGAAACGACGCTTGTTCAACATGGCCCATATCAGCCATTCGATGGTGGCTTCATTATCCTTTGCCTCTACCGACCCCATAAGCGGAGTGATTATCGTGCCAATACCGCCATTGGGCGTTTGTGTCTTGCCCCATTGTTCCCAGATGGAAAGATTCAGGTCTTTATTATAAGATGCTACTGTAGAGAAAAAAGAATCCCTGTTATACATATCCGGTGCATAATTCATATTGGGCACATTAAACGGTGTAAAATCCTTTGTATCCGTGATCCAGGTGAGCATATTAAAATTGGCGTACAACATTTTTTCGATCAGCGATCCTTTAAAGCCTTTCCCTTCGGCTAACCGCGATTGCGAGGAGATCATAAATTGTTGATGCGATTTCCACGGTTCAACAAAAATATAGGTAGTTTTCTCCACTTTTTCGCCCAGCGGAAGCAGGTTGTACGGTTCCTGCTGAGGTTGGTGTTCAGCAAATTGCAGATCTTTTATCTGTAGTTTACATTCTTTTCCTGATTGTGTGCCGATAAACATGGATACAGAATCCTTTTCTATATAAGGAACCAATATGCTGCCTTTAAAAAGCGTCCATTCATTTTCTACCGCAGGGAAGTTATCAATGTACTTTACGCCGTCTTCCAGTTCAATGGTTTTTTGTCCGTTCTTAACCCTGAAAAGTTTTAGGGCCACGCCTGTATTTCCTTTACACAAAAAAGAAATGGTATAGAGCCTCTGGTCTTTAAATGGTGCAACAAAGTCTATCCCGGCCCGGCCCCCAGGATGGCCTGTAATTGTAATAAGCCCGTTCCCTTTCTCCACGTCTGCATTGCCTTCTTTTTGAAATGCATCAGGCGCTTTTAATATGGTTTCGGTACCGGCATCGAGGTTGTACATTTCACCAAATGTTTGTTTGATGTAATGATTATTTTCTGCTCTGTCCGATAAATTGGCAACGGCAAATAAATTAGGATCAGGCAATCGGCGCATGCCAACAAAACCACCTCCACGTCCGCTAAACCTGCGCCGCGTATTTCGGGTAAACTGGTTTTTATAACCGGCATCAGTTAAAAAGCCAATAACATTATTATCAGGAGTAACAAAGCCAACTGCCGGAAACATTTCATGTACAAAGCCACCGGGGAAACTATCGTATTCAAAAGTTACATATCGCTGTGGTTTTTCTGCGGGTTTGGCTGTTTCCTGCAATATATAATACATTCCAGACATGGATGGCTGAAACATCTCAACCGTCTTTTTTACAATATTCGCATTAACCACCTGATAGGTTACCGTCACAGACAGATTTGCATCAAAATCTTTTATGTAAGAATCTCTTTTTAAGGTGATAATCTTCTCATTACCTGTCCATTCCTGGCCTGTCCATTGTGGCATTTTTGCAATGGTACTCAAGTCAAGATTATACATTTGCAGGGAGAATTCTTCCGTATTGGTAACCACCAATTTATCGCCATTATAGATATCCACATGAAAACCTGCCTGAGCATCACCTGCAACTTTAAGCGAAAGTTGCTGGCTGAAGGCAAATGAATAGTTTAATAAAGTAAACAGGCAAAGAAGAATAGTCAGTAACTTGTTTTTATAATTTAACATATACTGCGAATTAGGTCAATTCATTGTTTTAAAAATCCGTTAGCTATTATAATTGTAAACATTTCAATAACAACATAATAGAGTGTTATTTTTTTATGGAAACCTGACATAATCAGGATCCATATCAGGCGTGCGTAAGCCGGCAACTTCATCAGCCATCAGTATAAATACATTCCAGCACAATCCCCGGGTCGATGGCCACCAGTTATCGGTCGTGGTCCATTTTGTCGGTATAAATTCTTTGCTGAACGGCCATTTGGGGTTGAGATAAATCTCAGCCCATACCCTATTTTCCATCAATGCTCTTGCTTTGGCCCAACCGTGTTTTAATCCCACCACGTAAGCGCAGTACTCAGGCCTGAACCAACTGCCACCGTTACAATAAAATCCATCACTCAGTCCGTTGCTATAATTTTCTTCACCAAATTTCTCAAAAGGCTGGTAATTCCCGGTGAAATAAGAGAAGCCTTGTGCATCCTTTGTCAACCTTACGCAGAGGGGGGCTGTAGTACCATATTCAGGGTGAGGTGAATTGGGTGATTTATTCAGAACAGGTATTTGATCTAAATGATTTATTACCATTTTATCCGTTAGCATTGGCCTGTTAAATAACCACAAGGAAAAAAATTCCGGTTCCAGGTCATTAAAGGCAATGAGGTCGGGGAAATTACGGTCGAACAGTAAATGTTTTCTTTCTGCATCATAAAAATTTCGATATTCTTGTTCAGCCTTTTGGATATACGCTTCGGAAATATCAAAGCCTAATTCTTTTATTGTTCTCAATGCAATGGCCAGCATGCCCTGGTTCACACAAATCCGGTCTGTCTTCGGATTAAAATCAACAATGTCTACCATGTTCAGGTAAAAATGTGCTTTACATTTTCCATCTCTGTCAGCATCAAATTCGTTCAATACATAATCAACTGCTTTTTTAATTTTTTCCTGCGGAAGTGTAATGCCGAAACGACGTTTGTTCATCATTGCCCAGAT
>DASVHX010000355.1:0-4612 GCA_036382355.1 Bacteroidales bacterium | reverse complement strand
AAGGCGAAATATGGGCTAAAGGACCAAATGTGATGATGGGATACTACAAAGAACCCAAATTGACAAATGAGACCGTAACAGAAGATGGTTGGCTCAAAACAGGTGACCTCGGTATGATCGACGAAAATGGGTATCTCTTTATCAAAGGCCGTTCGAAAAATTTGATTTTAGGATCGAATGGCGAAAATATTTATCCCGAAGAAATTGAATCAGTTATCAATAATTTCCATTTTGTTACGGAATCGCTGGTATTGCAGCAAAAAGGTAAGCTTGTAGCCCTGGTGCACTTTAACCGCGAGGAAATTGAAGCGCGTTTCCTTCATCTGAAAGATGAGTTTTCGAAAAACGCTGAAAGGAAAACAGATGAATTGCAGAAAGAACTTCAGGATTATGTGAATGCACGTGTTAATAAGTTCTCGAAACTTCAATTGGTTGTCCGACAGGCCGATCCCTTTCAAAAAACAGCCACTCAAAAGATTAAACGCTATCTTTATCAATAGCTACATTTCCTGCTACGATTAATAGAACAACCATTTAACTATTTCGCGGTAACTTACTTTCTTTCCATACATTAGGATCCCGGTGCGGTAAATGCGTGCTGCAAGCCACGTAGTACCCAGGAAACCTGCTATCAGCAAACCTGCTGATAAAGCCAGTTCGCCGACTGGAACACCAAAAGGTATCCGGATCATCATAATTACAGGAGAAGTCAGCGGTATGATAGATAACCAGAAGGACAATGGCCCATCGGGATTGTTGATAACGTATTGAGCCATCACAATCGAAAAGATTAATGGAATAGTGATCGGTAACATAAATTGCTGCGTATCGGCCTCGCTGTCCACGGCTGATCCGATAGCTGCAAATAAAGCAGCATAAAGCAGATATCCACCAATAAAGAAGAAGATAAAAGCTCCGATCATTTCAATGTAGTTTATAGAATTAATGGCATCGAATATTTCGTTTGAAGGATTTTCAGCCGTTGTTGCCTGGTCCTTCTGTATAGTTTGCGTTGAAGGCATCATCTTCGAACCTGGTGCGAAAGACTGTTCTGTAGGATTTTGTTTGAATTTATCGGGAAACGCTGATTGAACTGCAGTAACAATAGCTGCAGTGAATATTACCCAAAGTAAAAACTGCGTTAGCCCTACAAGTGCTATCCCAAGTATTTTTCCCATCATCAGCTGAAATGGTTTAACAGACGAAACGATCACTTCAATAATCCGGCTGGTCTTTTCTTCAATCACGCCACGCATAACCTGTGCGCCAAAAAGGAAGATGAAAAAATAGATCATCATGCTGCCAATTAATCCCACAGCCATGCTCAATTCGGTGTAACTCTTTGCTTCTTTACCGCCTTCTTCAATTTTTATCGTTGTAAGGTTGATGGTCGATTTGATATTTTTGAGGATTGTTTCACTTATAAGAGTCTCTTCTGATTCATTGCCCTTATACCCGGGATTACGACGTTGAAGCTCTTTCTTTATCTCGGCAGCCAGTTTCTGGTTCTCAATTTCTCTTGTCATCACCTCGGTAATATAGTTCTTGAGGTTAATGCTGGGTTGATGGTCAGAGTATATAATTGCTGAAGATGGTACAGTGACTTGCGTCAAAGGAATATAAAGCAAGGCATGATCCTTACTGTTTTTAAGGGTTTCTTTGGCTTTTTCGAGATCAGTATATAGTGGCACAAATTTATAGTTGTCGTTATTCTCAAACTTATGGATGAACCAACCAGTTTCGTCCACTACGTCCACAACCTTCTCTTCGTCGGTTCGTGTGGCAAGGTATATAGGGACTATAAAAAGAGCGGCCATGAGCAGCGGCCCCAGGATTGTCATCACAATGAACGATCTCTTTTTTACGCGTGTAATGTATTCGCGTTTGATAATCAGAAAAATCTTTTGCATTTCCTTTAGGCTTTATAGGTTCTCAGAAACATCCGGATTTTCACCATTAACGGTGGTAATAAAAATTTCATTCATGGATGGAATAATCTCATTCATGGCATGTATCGTAAGATGTGGCATCAGGCAGTTCAGCAATACATTCGGGGAAATTCCGGCGGGCAGTTTAATCCTGGCTTTGCTGAGGCCATCGTTGTGGCTGGTATTTTCAAGAGTAAAGTCTTTCGGCAGGAAACCGGCGATTTCATCAGGCATCGAAACATATTCTACCTCGAAAAGATTAGCCTTATAAGTGTTCTTGATAGCCTTCACACTTCCGTCGAGGATTTTTCGCGAGTGATTTATGAGTGCGATGTGGTCGCAAAGTTCTTCTACAGATGCCATGTTATGAGTAGAGAAAATGACTGTTCCCCCGTTTTTTTGTATCTCGAAGATTTCCTCCTTAATCAGGTTAACATTTATAGGATCGAATCCGCTGAATGGTTCGTCAAAGATGAGCAGGCGGGGCTGATGAATTACCGTAACAATGAATTGTACTTTCTGCTGCATGCCTTTCGACAGTTCTTCCACTTTTCGGTTCCACCAGCTTTGGATTTCGAATTTCTCGAACCAAACCTTAAGTCTTTTCATTGCTTCGTGCCGCGGAACACCTTTAAGCTGAGCCAGGTAAAGCGCCTGTTCACCAACATTCATCTTTTTATATAGGCCGCGTTCTTCCGGAAGGTAGCCAATGAGTGACACATGTTCCTGCCGGAGCTTTTCGCCCATGAACAATATTTCACCTTCATCTGGTCCTATTATCTGGTTAACAATGCGGATCAACGTGGTTTTACCCGCGCCATTCGGGCCAAGCAGTCCGAAGATACTCTGTTCGGGCACATCGATACTCACCTTGTCCAGAGCTGTGTGGTTGGCATAGCGCTTGGTTACGGAGTTAACTGTTATTATCGACATTAAAATAAATTATTGGGTGGGTGGTTAATAAATCAAGCCAAAGATACAATTTGCATTGATGGATAAGACACAATTTTTGCTTCCAGGTTACGACATGGAAGGTACAGTACTGGAAATATTAAAGCAGCTTGAACGAAGTACGCAACCGGAATTATTGAAAATATTCCCGCATGCGGTCGAAGAAACTCTTGTCGCGGGAGCTTGGATTTGGTTTGAAATTGGCTGAATTGGCGAACTTTTCCATCACCTCCTTTTCCTGGCGATCTAATGAGCGGGGTGTCCATACATTAATGTTCACCAACAAATCGCCTCGTCCATATGAATTTAACGAAGGAATGCCTTTGCCCTTGAGGCGCAGAATCTTACCGCCTTGCGTGCCGGCTTCAATTTTAATGCGGGCTTTGCCCTCCAATGTTGGGATATCTACGGAAGTGCCTAAAGCAGCATCCGGGAAACTGATATACAGATCGTATAATAAATTGTTTCCGTCGCGCATGAGTTCTTCATGGGGAGCTTCCTCTATCACTACGATAAGATCTCCGGATACACCTCCGCGGGCTGCAGCATTTCCTTTGCCACTTACCGAAAGTTGTATGCCTTCCGAAACGCCGGCAGGAATATTCAGGCTGATGACTTCTTCGCCTTTAACTATGCCATTGCCGGCACAGGACGGGCATTTATGCGTTATCGTTTGTCCTTCGCCACCACAGGAAGGGCAGGTTGAACTAGTTTGCATCTGCCCAAGGAAGGTATTTGTCACCCGAGTTACCTGCCCGGTGCCATGGCATGTGGGGCACGTGTTATAGGAAGAACCTCCTTCGGCTCCACTGCCTTTACATACTGTACATGAAACGTATTTGTTGACCTTTATCTTTTTCTCGACCCCGGTTGCGATTTCTTCGAGTGTTAATCTTACTTTAACCCTGAGATTGGTGCCGTGGTTTACCCTGCGCCGGCGTTGCCCGCCACCACCGCCACCACCAAAAGCACCGCCAAAAGCGCCACCGAAAATATCTCCAAACTGGCTGAAGATGTCTTCCATATTCATGCCTCCTCCTCCGAAGCCCTGGCCGCCATTGCGCATGCCATCGTGTCCGTATTGGTCGTACCGGTTTTTCTTCTCAGGATTACTGAGTACTTCGTATGCTTCGGCCGCTTCTTTGAATTTTTCCTCGGACTCCTTGTTATTTGGATTTTTATCCGGGTGATACTTAATCGCCATCTGGCGGTATGCCTTCTTGATTTCGGCTTCGCTTGAATTGCGCGTAACGCCCAGCACTTCGTAATAATCGCGTTTTGTCACTTCTTTTTAGTTCTAATTTTAATGCTCCCGGTTTATTAACTTCCAATTACTACTTTGGCATACCTTATCACTTTGTCGTTCAGCAGGTAACCTTTCTCTACTTCATCCAGCACTTTGTTTTTCATATCTTCTCCCGGAGCCGGTATATGGGTAATGGCTTCATGAAAGTCGGTATTAAAAGTTTCACCTGATGCATTCATTTCTTTCAATCCTTTTTGGATAAGGATATTACGAAATTTTGAATATATCAGTTGTATGCCTTCTTTCATCGCCTCTATTGTAATATCTTTAGATTCGAAAGCTTTATTAGCCCGTTCAAAATCATCCAACACAGTAAGCAACGACGAGATCACCTCTTCCGAGGCTGTCCTGCTGAGATCGATCTTTTCTTTAATCGTGCGTTTGCGGTAATTATCAAATTCCGAGTAAAGTCTCAGGTATTTATCGT
>DASVHX010000354.1:0-4684 GCA_036382355.1 Bacteroidales bacterium | reverse complement strand
CACCAATTATTTAAGGAAGCCATAGATAAAGTGATTAATCTCAACAAACAGTTTGTTCCCCCACATGGTACAGGCGCTTCTTTATATATCAGGCCATTGCTTTTCGGTTCTGGTCCGCGCGTAGGTGTTAGCCCATCTGATGAATATACTTTTCTTGTTTTCGTTTCGCCGGTAGGGCCGTATTTTAAAGAAGGGTTCAGCCCTGTGAATATTCAGATTGTTCACGATTCCGACAGAGCTGCTCCAATGGGAACCGGTAGGTATAAAGTAGGTGGAAATTATGCAGCCAGCCTCATGGCAGGTCAGCGCGCACACGACGAAGGATTTTCTTCAGTGCTTTTCCTGGATTCCAGAGAACGTAAATACATCGATGAAGCTGGTCCTGCAAACTTCTTCGGGATAAAAGGAAATACTTATGTAACGCCAAAATCTGATTCAATTTTGCCATCCATCACCAACAAGAGTTTGATGGCATTGGCTGAAGATATGGGTTTGAAAGTAGAACGTCGTCCGGTATTGCTCGAAGAACTATCTGAATTTGATGAAGTAGGCGCCTGCGGTACCGCTGCTGTAATTTCTCCCATTGGTAAGATTGTTGACAGGGATAATGGCCATGTGTGGCAATATTGTAAGGATGGCAAAGCAGGTCCTGTATCCACCAAACTTTATGTTCGTCTCCAGGGAATTCAATATGGCGATATCCCTGATACACATGGCTGGAACACCATCATAGAATAACATTCCTTTAATTATAAGAAGAAGCGAAAAGTCTTGACTTTTCGCTTCTTCAATTTAGTTTAAATACTAGTTTTCAACCAATGATATTATGGGCTTGAAGCAAAGCAGCCATTTCTCTTTGCATGTTTTGCGCTTCTTCACGGGCTTTTTCTGCAAAGTCTTTTCCGGATGAAGCGAAAAGGATACTTCGCGAAGCATTTATGAGCAGGCCACAATGGCTGTTCATGCCATACCGGGCAACTTCGGAAAGACTTCCGCCCTGGGCACCAACACCCGGGACAAGCAGGAAATGATCGGGAACAATTTTACGGATACCGGCCAGCATTTCGGCACGTGTAGCACCTACTACATACATCATATTTTCGCGAGTACCCCAGGCTTTCGATCGCTTAAGCACGAGTTCGAATAGTTTTTCGTGACCGGTTTCGGCTACCTGGAAATCATCAGCACCTTTATTTGAAGTAAGCGCAAGCAATATCACCCATTTACCTACGAATGTGAGGAACGGCTTTACCGAATCCTCACCCATATATGGTGCCACTGTTATAGCATCGAAATTAAACCCGGAAGAAGCTTTATTAAAAACGCCACGCGCATATTGGGCCGAAGTATTTCCAATATCTCCACGCTTGGCATCGGCAATTGTAAATACTTCTTTGTCAAGAGACTGCAGGTAATCCATCGTGCGTTCGAGGCTTTTGAGGCCTTTGATGCCGCGACTTTCATAAAAAGCAAGATTTGGTTTATAGGCAACAGCCAGATCGATGGTAGAATCTATGATGCTGCGGTTAAATTCGAAAACCGGGTCTTCTGCCTGCATAAGGTGTTCAGGAATCTTACTTTCGTCGCTATCTAAGCCGATGCAAAGAAAAGAGCGTTTGCGGCAGATCAGCTGGTGAAGTTCTTTATAGGTCATTGGGAAGTTGAGAATTTGCCAATTTGAAAATTTGAGAATGTGACAATGTGAAAACGTGAAGATGAGAATTTGAGAATTTCCGAATCTCTGAATCTCCGAATTTCCGAATTTCCGAATTTCCGAATCTCAGAATTACCCAACAGCTTCCTTCATTCTTTCAGCGTTTTCAGCCAGTTGCAAAGCATCTATCATAGCTTGTATGTCGCCATCCATAAACATGGCAAGGTTGTACATTGTAAGATTTATACGGTGATCGGTAACGCGGCTTTGCGGATAGTTGTAAGTGCGAACTTTAGCCGAACGGTCGCCCGTCGAAATCAATGTCTTTCGTTTTTTCGACATCTCCTCAAGGTGTTTCTGGTATTCCTGTTCGAACAGGCGGGTGCGGAGCACAGTCATTGCTTTTTCAGAGTTTTTCATCTGTGATTTCTGATCCTGGCATGTAACCACAAGGCCCGAAGGAATATGCGTCAACCGGACAGCAGAATAAGTTGTATTTACGGATTGTCCGCCAGGTCCGGATGCACAATAGGTGTCCTTTTTTACGTCGGAAGGTTTAAGTTCAATATCAAATTCGTCAGCTTCGGGAAGCACAGCAACTGTAGCAGCAGAAGTATGCACACGTCCCTGTGTTTCTGTTTGTGGAACCCGCTGCACACGGTGTACGCCTGATTCGTATTTCATTTGTCCATATACGCCATCGCCTATAACGTTCAGAATGATTTCCTTAAAACCGCCAACTGTCCCTTCAGTCATGTCTATCAATTCGATCTTCCAACCACGCATTTCGCAGTATTTGGTGTACATGCGGTATAGATCGCCGGCAAAAATACTTGCTTCATCGCCACCGGTACCTGCCCTTATTTCGAACACGGCATTCTTCCCGTCCTGCGGGTCACTGGGGATAAGCATCAGCCTGACTTCTTCTTCTAATATGTCGCGTTGCCCTATAAGGGTATTGAGTTCTTCTTTGGCCATGGACCGGAAGTCTTCATCTTTGGTCTGGTGAATAATATCCCTGGTGGAGATAATATTCTCTATAATATTCTTATAGGATTTGTATGCGGAAACTACGGGTTGAAGGTCCTTAAAGTCTTTGCTGAGCTTTATATAGTTCTTCATATCCGACATAATGTCCGGCTCGTTTATCTGTTTTTCGATAGTGACGTAGCGGTCGTATATGGCTTGCAATTTATCTAACATGCGTAATAAAGTTTTTTTATTTTTTGCAAAGGTACAATTATGGGCTGAAACTTCGGCATTGGGCTTTGGATAGTTGGGAAATGTATTCCGGAAGCGCTGTCTGCCAGCTGGCAAATAAGTCGCAAGTCAATTTGAGAGTATGAATCATATAATACTGATAAAAAGATAAATAGAGGCATGTTTTTGAAGAAATTTGAGCTTATGTGAATAAATTAGAAAATAATGTATATTTGATCGTACCTATTGAAAACAGATATTGGTTTCTTACTGCTTATTATGATAACAATAAAAAAATGAATTTTCAGAACCGATCTTTATATATGCTGCAACCTTTAAAACAAACTACCCATGACTTTTAAGAAGGTTTCTTTTAGTGTTTTTTTCTTATGTGTAAGCACGGTATTATGTTTTGGCCAGCACGCCCCGGTTAAATATGGCAAATTAGAGGAAAAGGATACGGCTTCCGGATATTACCAGGGGGCTGACGCTATTATCCTTTGCGATTATGGTCAGTATAAGTTTGATGGAAAAACCGGAGTGGTGTATTTCGATTTTACACGTCATTTGCGAATTAAAATTTTAACCAAAGCCGGCTTGCGGTTTGCAACTCAACAAATACCATATTACGATTTGCACACAGCTACTTATTACCCTTACACACGATCATATGAATTGCGGGCTCAAACCCTTAATGTGGATGCAAAAGGAAAAGTAGTCAAATCGAAAGTAAAATCCAATCACACGTCTGCAACAAAACCCGACGAAAACTTTAATGCCAGTGTGACCATTAATTTTCCGAACGTTAAGCCGGGTTCCATTATCGAATATGAAATGATCATTCCTACAATCGAAACAGTAAATCCGGCTCCCTGGATGGTGCAATACGATTTACCATGTCTGTGGAACGAATTGCGGATTATTACTCCACAGGATTTCAATTACGCTATCAAACCATACAACATGGAATATTCAGATGTTTCTGAATACAAAAACATTGCGACTAGCATACAATTCCCGGGACGATCCTTTGTTTATAATGCAAACCAGTTTCAGTTCATCCGGAAGAATGTTCCAGCATTACCCTATTCGGGGAGTGATATTGACTACAACAACAGTCGCATGTTTGTGAGGTTTATACTCGATTATGCAACCAAAAGCTTCCTGTTCCCGGGGATGACTGAACTTTTTAAAGCTACTGATCCGGAATTCAAGTATCTGAACAAAGCAGAGAAACAAATAACGCTTGAGAATGAAGGCTTTATTCTCTACAAAAGGCCAAATTTGCCAAAAATAGCCAAAGACCTTAGTAAAAGCGAGCGGTTTGGACTTCCGTTAATTCTGAATATGGGGTTGAACGATACAATAAAGAAATTAACTGGCAGATTCAATACTGACGAAGAAAAGGTAATGGCGATTTATTATTTTGTAAGAAATCAGGCTGAATGGAATAACCGGTACAGGATATTTGTCGATGCCGGAGTGCCGCTTTTTCTAATAAAGCTGGCCGATAAATTTACAAAAGAACCGGTAAAAATGAATACGAGTTTACAAAAGGTAATCCATAGAAAAAAAGGAACCAACAGCGAAATAAATGCGATTTTAATTAACTTGCTCAGGTCGGCAGGGTTTAAAACCAGTCCGGTACTCGTGAGTACATTAAATACCTGTTATCTGGACACAACTTTTTTCAATCTCCATCAGTTCAACCATTTGATAGCAGATGTGGAAGTGGATGGCCGGGAAGTTTTACTGGATGCCGTAAAGAAAGGCGACGGCTCTATCATGACTTCAGATTTAATGAATGAATTTGGATTATTGATTGAATTG
>DASVHX010000353.1:0-7951 GCA_036382355.1 Bacteroidales bacterium | reverse complement strand
CTTGATTATATGATCCGCCGGTCGGGAATGACATTGAATGAAGGCCTTGCTGCACTTAAGGAATATGGCCTCGATTCGTTGCCGGGCGGAGGCGCCGAAATTTTCGACGAAACAGTACGCGAAATTATCTGTGGTGCAAAGTCCTCCGGTAAATTGTGGCTGGAGATTCACCGCGCTGCCCATATGCTGGGGATTCCATCCAATGCCACCATATTATACGGGCATCTGGAAACTTTCACGCATCGCATCGACCACCTCGAGCGCCTAAGATTGCTACAGGACGAAACTCATGGCTTCAATGCGTATATTCCTTTGAAATTCAAGAATAAAAATAACAACCTGTCCTGGGTAAACGAAGTGCCGGTGGTGGAAGACCTGCGTAATTACGCCGTTTCGCGTATTTACCTGGATAATTTCCCACATATAAAAGCCTACTGGCCCATGATTGGGAAGCAAGTGGCGGCGCTTTCGCTGGCATTTGGTGTGGACGACCTTGATGGCACCATCAACGATTCTACGCGCATATATTCCATGGCAGGAGCCGACGATAGCAGTCCGGTAATGGCCTCGTCGGATATTGAAGAATTGATATTGGAAGCAGGCCGAATACCGGCTGAACGCGATTCACTTTATAATATCCTGCACATAGGCAAGGCGCAAGCAGTTTGACGATTTTTCGTGCTACACTTAAAATTTTATTCATTTTGTTGAGAATATCCGGCTAACGCTGAACAAAAATCAGTGTTTATATGTTAGAACATTTGGATTTTTTATAATCCTGTTGTACATTAGCTGATCGAATCAATTATTAACCAAAAACCTAAACATTATGAAAAAAAATGGACTGTTCTTAGCATTGCTATTTGTTTGTGGTGTTGCCGCCGCCCAAACTCCCACTTTCGAAAAAGGCGACAAAGTACTTAATCTCGGTATCGGGTTCGGTGGTAATTATTATTCAAGTTATTCCAGTGGGTATTCAAAAACCCCTTTCTTGTCTGCATCACTGGATGTAGGTGTTGTTGACGGTGTTTTTGATAAAGGAACAATAGGTGTAGGGGGTTATATTGGTTTCTCAAGTTCCAAATGGGAGTCTGGAAACTACGGATGGAAAGAAACTGACCTTATTATTGGTCCACGAGGCACGTTGAATTATCCATTGGTAGAAAAACTGGATACTTATGCAGGAATACTCCTGGCATACCATTCCGTTACCTGGAAGGAAACCGGTAATCAGACATATCTTGGTTATGGTGGTGGTTCAAGTGGTATTTACTTTTCGGGATTTATCGGTGCAAGGTATTATTTCAGCAATAATTTTGGTGTAATGCTCGAACTTGGCTCTGGTGGACTTGCGCTGGCCAGCTTAGGTGTTACACTTAAATTATAAATACATTTTTAGTTCCTTTTATCCTAAAGCGAAAGACCGCCCTTCATCAAGGCGGTCTTTTGCTTTTATAGAACATATTGATATTTAGTTTTTAGTTTTACCTTTAGTTCGATACCTACCAGATAGGCATAAACCGTTGATATCTCAAAACTACTTTTTACCTTTAATTTGCCAAAAGCCAATAGCTAATAGCCAAAAGCTTTACTTTTCGTTTTTAACTTTTAGTTATTTGTTACTCACTCCTCAAACTCCGCATTCCCGGCGGCAACATACCTATCCCACTTGTCCAGCACAGCCTGCATATCAGCAGGAATATCCGAATCGAAGAACATGAATTCGCCGGTAGAAGGATGTTTAAATCCAAGAGATTTGGCATGAAGCGCCTGCCTGGGGAGCAGGGTAAAACAATTCTGGATAAACTGCTTGTAACGGCTGAATGTGGTACCCCGCAAAATCTCGTTGCCTCCATAGCGCTCATCATTAAACAGCGGATGCCCGGCAAATTTCATATGGGCACGTATCTGGTGAGTGCGGCCCGTTTCGAGTGTACATTCGATAAGGGTAACATAATTGAAACGTTTCAGTACCCTGTAATGCGTTACGGCATGTTTGCCCACGCTGCCATCGGTAAATACAGCCATCACCATCCTGTCGCGGGGACTGCGGGCAATATGGCCTGTAATAGTTCCTTCATCTTCTTCAAAATTGCCCCACACCAGGGCCTGGTACTTACGCTCAATGGTATGCTCGAAAAAATTACGTGCAAGCCTTGTTTGCGCCAGTTCGTTCTTAGCTACCAGCATAATGCCCGAAGTATCCTTGTCGATACGGTGAACCAGGAAAGGCCCGCGTTCGGTAACACCTTTAGGAATATCAAATTTGTAGGCCAGAGCATTTACCAACGTTCCGGTATAATTGCCAAATCCGGGATGTACCACCATTCCTGGCAGTTTATTGATTACCAGCACATCATCATCCTCATATACAACATCGATCGGAATGTTTTCGGGAACAATTTCCGTATCGCGCGGCGGATAGGCCAGCACTATCGAAATCTGATCGAGTGGTTTTACACGGTAGTTGGGCTTTACAGCTATATCATTAACCAGGATATTTCCGGCTTTGGCTGCATTTTGTATCTTGTTGCGGGAAGCATTCTGTATATGCCCCATCAGGAATTTATCTATCCTGAGCTGTGCCTGTCCTTTATCCACCGTGAAACGGTAATGCTCGTATAAGTCATTTTCTTCTGATGCCAGGTCCGGCAAGTCACTATCTTCTGATGCCAGGTCAGGTGCTTCCTTCTCGTTTAACATAGGATTTTCGGATGTTTAGTGCAAAATGAAAAGTGAAAAATGCAACTTAGCGTAACGATCTCATGATCGAAGCGAATAAAGTGTATGTATTAGTTATGCCTGGAATGCGTTTTCTCAAATTTTAATTTTGACCACAAATACCATTAAACGTTCTGACAAGTCATCGAAAAAACTATCCATAGTTTTTGCATATTACTGATTATAATTTGCAATTTGCAATTTAAATTTTGAATTAATTTTCTTATTACCTTTTGGGTTCTGACTCGTTCAGACCAAGTATTAAAGGGTTACCGGGCAATCAGTAATTTGCTGAAAAACTGCTCATGCGACTGTAGATTGATAAGGCTAACAAGGTACATTCCTGTAGAAAAGCTTCCTACATCAACCTGTTGCGAATAAGGCCGGTTATAAGAAGTCCGGTTTGTCATATCACGGATAATAATCATAAGTTCGCCACTAATGGCCGCTTTCTTGCAAGAGGGCGGTATAGCAATATTTACCAGGTCACTGGCAGGATTTGGAAATAATCCGAATGAATTTTGTGCAACATCAGGCTGGTCGATGCCCAAAGGATTTGCCAGTCCCACAATAGGCCTGATCATAAGTGCGCCACGGAAATTACTCTGTAGCCATTCACCTGAGGTATTGTAAAACGTATGTTGCCTGGCATCGTTATAGCGGTCGAAGCCCACGTTCAGGTTGTCGGCGGTTGTTTGCTGCCAGCCTATGTAAAAAATGCGGCCAGGGTATTTCACATCATCAATAAAAAGGAGTGAATCGAGAAAAAATGTCTGAAATTTATTCAGACTATCGGTAAAGATAGCTTTAACACTACTCTTTTCATAAATCACATCTCCGGGTTTTCCATAGTAATCGTTCCACACGGTAAGTGTGAAGTATTGAAGATTTCCGCCACTGCGGCTCTGGTTGAAAAACATCTGCACAGCACGCAACGAATCGTTGCGGTTGAGCGTGAATTTGTAAGCAAGTTTTGCACCTGCAGGATTCAGGCCGTAACCGGCTTCGGCAGTACCGTCGTCGTAAGCATAATAGTTGCTGAATATCTGTGTAAAACTCAACGTATCGTTCGATTTAACTTCCAGGGTAGGGTCGGTGGTGATGTAATGAACTGTCTTAAAAAAGACTTTCTGCTGGCTTCCGATGGGATAAAGAAAATCTACCGGTGGATGGGCAATTGACGGCCAATCAAGATAGCCATTAGAAGCAAACGGATCAATAAAAATACTGCCACCATTATATGAGTGAACAGGTATTCCGAAATCTCGTGTTACGTCGTAATGGTATGAAATATTGTAAGTGGTCGAGTCCAGGTTACTAACAAACATACTCAGTGAATCCTGCATCTCATTAATAAAGTTAGCGCGATACTGGCTGTAAGGCATGGCTTCGTAATTTTTGAGCATTGATGGTGCCCTGCCTGCAAACGCTATATCTTTATGAACTGTATCGTGAAGAGATCTTCCGGTATTGAGGTCAATATAGTCGATATTCCACTGGCAGCCATTGCTCTGCCAACTGGGAAGGATATTATTGGCCAGGCTGGCATAGTTGCGGAAGCGAAACTGGAAGCCATTCTGGAAATACCTTGCGCTATCCGAAATGGGAACAAGCACCTGCCTGAAAGCGGTATGGTATTTGGCCCGGAATTCATCGAGCGACATGCCCATTGAGGCCCATACATTGCGCCATACTGGCACTATGGTGGTATGGCCATTAAAAATGATGGTATCAACTTCCAGGGGAGAATGAAACTGTAGAATCAACGAATCATTGCGGGCAGGGGCAGAGCCGGTACCCTGTGGCTGGTAAAAGAAACTAATATAAAGCGAATCGCTCCGTTTCATCGGACGGGACAGCACAAAATTCGAATCGAGGCTGATTGGCCGTGAAGTTAAATAATCTGCAGGAAACGGAAATGAGCCTGCTTCTGGATAGATAGCTCCAAAAGAGTTGATGGCATCGAGGGTGGCTACGCCAGTGGTAGGCTCTTCCACTGCATAATCGGTATTGATAAAAGCTGCACTATCCACCCATAGCTGCGGATCGGGAAAGAAAAGGCGTTTCGAAAAATCGTCGGTAAAAGGAAGTTTGAGATTTTCTGCCACCTGGGCAGCTTTCTGTATTGGATGCCTGGCAGCCTCGTGGCGAAGATTTTGTATCGACGCATTATATTCAATGCCGGTCAGTATTTCCTGGGCCTGCATAGGTATCCACAAAATGGCAAGTAAACTTATAATGAGAAATCGTCGATTCATTTAAAAGTTTTTATCTGTTGATATTGAGTCTTTTTTCAAAGTGTCGACCTTGTAAGATTGCATATATGTGTCGAAATCGAATTCTTCCGGCGACCGGTAGATCAAATTCACAGATTGTCCCAGGCTTAAATAACGGCCAACTGCATAAGGCGGATTCTGCTGGTAAACGCGGGCATTTATAGAGTCAGCGCCTTGTTCGAAAGTTTCGGTACCTTTATTCAGCGAAAAGCGTCGTATTTCGATCAAAGCATCTCCACGTGTTTTGCCGATAAGGAAAGGAATCTGAACTTTATCGCCTCCAAAACCAGCGCCTACCACAAGATCGATGGTAGCGCCTTTGAGTATCAGCTTGCCTTTTTCAATGGGTCTTCCATGGTATAATTGACGTAGTACGGCATTATTAGCTATATCGGGCACCTGGCTTATAATTCCCAACCGGAGTCCGTAGGTTTGCAGAATGGCTGTAGCTTGTCTGAGTGATAAATCCACAAGATCGGGCATACTTATTTGCTCTGGCATGGTAGCTATAAGCGTAATATAGATTTTGCGATTCGCTTTTACATGCGAATTTGGCAAAGGATCCTGCGATATTACCGATCCTTTGGGTTTTGTGGCGTCGTATACCGAATCCACCACCACGAGCTCAAAATCCCGGACCGATTCGAGTCGGTTAATCTCATTCAGTGTAAGCCCCATGTAGTTCGGAACATCAACAGATTCGCCATGATGGGTATAAATCTTCAACGATGCTAAAATTGCCCACGATAAAAGAATGACGATCAAGAGTGCTACGCCAAAATGTTTCAGGAAGGTTTTGGTGGTAATAAACTGGACAAAATTCATAATAATGCGTTCCGGTGCGGGATTAATGTCGGTTGAAGTAGTTTAATTGTTTGAAATAATTTGAAATAGTTTGAAATAGTTTGAAATAGTTTGCAAATTTAACGTCGTTGGAGTCGTCTTCTAACTTTTCAAACCCTCAAAATTATGGATTTTCAAACCCTTCAAACTTCTCAAACCCTTCAAACGTTATTTCCGGCCTGTTAGTATTGACCATGTAGCAAAGATATTAATAAAATGCTTGGCAGGCCCCATCGAAAATGTCATTACTTTTGCTTCCATCTATCAACACATTATGCAAAAGCAGCGAATAGCAGTAGTAATGGGGGGCGACTCCGGTGAGTACGATATTTCAATCCAGAGCGCCAAAGTAACCTGCCGGCAAATCGACAGTGAGAAGTATGAGGTGTTTCCTGTGCTTATTCACAATAATGAATGGGCTTATGTAGCTCCTGATGGTAGACATAGGCCGGTAGACCGATACGACTTCAGCATCTTATTGGCAGGGGAGAAGGTGAAGTTCGATGCTATTTTCATCGCCATTCATGGTACACCGGGTGAAGATGGCAAATTGCAGGGTTACTTTGAGATGCTTGGCATTCCTTTTACAACCTGCGATTCAATTACCTCAGCTATCACATTCAGCAAGTATTTTACCAACGATTTGGCTATAACCTATGGGATAAAGGTTCCAAAAACCTTTCTCGTTCGCCGTGGACGCCCTTATGATGCGAGGACTATATCGGATGTGTTGGGATTTCCTTTCTTTATCAAACCCAACAAGGGTGGATCGAGCGTAGGCGTTTCGAAAGTTTATCATCTCGATGAAGTGGAGGCCGCGATGCAAAAGGCTTTTGTACACGACGACGAAGTGCTGCTGCAGCAATTTGCAAAAGGACGTGAGCTGGCTTGTGGCGTTTATAGCCGTAAAGGCGAAGTGAAAGTTCTTCCGGTTACAGAGATTATTTCGACAAAAGATTTTTTTGATTACGAGGCTAAATATATCGAAGGGATGGCCTGGGAAATAACTCCGGCGCTAATTTCCAGTGCTGAAACAGCAGAATGCCAAAGGATGACCGCTTACCTTTATGAAAAGTTCAATTGTCGTGGCATCGTTCGTTTCGATTATTTCCTGGATAACGGTGATTTCTGGTTCCTCGAAGTAAATACCGTTCCCGGTCTTTCAGAAGGCAGTATTGTTCCCAAGCAGGCTGCCGCCGCTGGTATAAGCATGAAAGAACTTTTTTCGCAACTTATCGAAGAAGCTTTGGCGCGCTGATTCAGCAATTCACAAAAAATCAAGTTTCCTTAACAACTCTTTCCTGCAGGAATTCCGCCAGTTTGCTAACGGCCCTGGCGCGGTGGCTCATCGTATTTTTTTCTTCTAAGGTCATTTCTGCAAATGTGTGTTTGCAGCCTTCCGGCTGAAAGATTGGATCGTATCCGAAACCTTCAGCACCATGCCTTTCGGTGAGCATATTCCCTTTTACGATTCCTTCGAACAGGTATTCCTTTCCATACATAATTAATGCGATAACTGTGCGGAATTGTGCTTTTCGATTGATAATTCCTTTCAATTCTCCCAACACCTTATCCATGTTCGCTTCGAAATCGTGCTCTTTCCCACTATACCTGGCCGAATATACGCCAGGTCGGCCATCCAGGGCATCAATCTCGAGACCGGTATCATCGGCAAAACAATCATGTCCATATCTGGAATGCACATAACGTGCTTTGAGCAAAGCATTTCCTTCCAGTGTAGGCTCTGTTTCCGGAATATCTTTTGTACATCCGATTTCGTCAAGGCTTACAATGTGGAAACCACGTGCGGTAAGACTACTGACCTCTTCGAGTTTATGTTTATTATTGGTGGCGAATACAAGGGTTTTCATTGCTAATTATTCATTATGATACGGTTCGTTGCGGATGATGGTAAAAGCCCGGTACAACTGTTCGGCAAAGATAAGACGTATCAATTGGTGCGTAAAAGTGAGCCGTGAAAGCGATAATTGAAAGGCAGCGCGTTTCTTCACTTCTTCGGCTATCCCAAAAGCACCGCCCACAAGGAAAATCAATTCCCTGGTTCCTGAATTCATCCATTTCTGCAGTTGAGCGGAGAATTCCACCGAACG
>DASVHX010000352.1:0-8999 GCA_036382355.1 Bacteroidales bacterium | reverse complement strand
GCATAGAAAATTGTCGAATTTCGAATTTCTAATTTCTAATTTCTAATTGTCTAATTGTCTAATTTTCACATCATCAAATCTTCAAATCTTCACATCATCAAATGAAACCTATAAAATAATCCATGTATGAAAGCAACCATTGCCGTTATCCTCATGTATGCCTTTGTTTCCTGCACTACAAAGCTATATATTCCTTCGGATGCAAATGTGAATAAACGCGAAACTGCTTCACTGGCCGATCTGCAACAAGGTCACGATATCTTTGCAGCCAAATGCGAGAGATGCCACAAATTACCAAAACCCGAAAAACGTGTACCTGCTGAATGGACCAGGGTTTTGGAAAAAATGGCAATTAAAGCAAAACTCACGCCCGATCAAAAAACTTTGGTGTTCAAGTACGTTTCGAACTACTAGGAGAAGTATATTCCGTACAATTTGCAGATAACCCGGCAGAAAATTCCCATATTTAACGCAAGCGGAAATTTGCGATCTTCAGGCATACTTTGCGATTAAAACAATATAAAATGACTTCACCTGACATCATTCAGCAAACTATAACCTACGTAAAACAAGAACTTGCACATGCCGAAGGCGGGCACGACTGGTGGCATATCTACCGCGTTTGGAAAACAAGCATTGAAATAGCCAAAACAGAAACAGCCGATTCACTGGTAGTGCAATTAGCCGCTTTGCTTCACGACATTGCAGATGCCAAGTTCCATGCCGGCGACGAAACCATTGGCCCACATAAGGCAGAACAGTTTTTAAAATCAATTGATGTTGATCCGCTAATCATTAAACATGTTATAAATATTATAGAAAATATTTCTTTTAAAGGTGGAAATATTGAGCAGAATTTTTCTTCCGTTGAATTGGATATCGTGCAGGATGCCGACCGGCTGGATGCGCTCGGAGCCATAGGCATAGCCCGTGCCTTCAACTATGGAGGATACAAAGGACGGCAACTGTATAATCCCGAAATAGCACCGGATTTAACCATGAACAAGGAACAATATAAAAATAGCTCTGCTCCTACCATCAATCATTTTTACGAAAAGCTGCTTCTTCTCAAAGATAGAATGAATACCACTACTGGTAAAAAAATGGCCGAAAACAGGCATGAATATATGCTGCAATACCTCGAACGGTTTTACGCAGAATTTGAAGGGAAAAGATAGTTTCTTTGGTATCTTTAAGCTTGATCATTCCGGAGCAAATGCGTGCCTTCGTCTTAACCCTTAAACGCTTATTTTTGGCTTTGTAATAAAAAGCTTTGACAACTCAGACTGTTTAAGAAAGTTGTTTTTTTGATTGACGGTTTCAAACAATTTCAAATGATATCAAACGTTTCAACAAAATAAGATCATCAAGGAATGCAATTCTCGCAGAAATATTTTGAACTCAGGTCGCAATTCAATCCAGGTGTCGCACGAACCGCTTTCCCCGACTCGGGAATTATTTGTCATGCCTTTCAGTTTAATTCCGTTTATCCTGGCGATACACTCAAAGGGCTAAAGAAACCAGTATCTGTAAATAACGCAATATTTGCGGTCCCGGATGAAGCTATTATTGAAAATCAGTCTTTCACATACTATGTTTTCACACCCGGAACAAAAACTAAATACCGGAAGGCTATTATTCTGTTGCATGGACTTAACGAACGTAGTTGGGACAAATACCTGGTATGGGCCTTTTATCTTGCAGAAAAAACGGGTAGTCCGGTAATACTTTTTCCCATTGCTTTCCACATGAACCGCTCACCCGCAGCCTGGGGAAACCCACGTATAATGCTACCTTTACTTACCTTGCGCAAACAAAAGCTCGGCGACGATCAGGTATCGACTTTTGCCAATATAGCGCTTAGTGAACGCCTTACCGAAGATCCGCTCAGGTTTTTCACTTCGGGGCAGCAGAGTGCTGCCGATCTTGTAAAACTTGGCCGGCAGATCAACTTTGGAGAGCATCCTTTATTTGAAAAGGCAGCAACAGTTGACGTTTTTGCCTATTCTATCGGGGCATTTCTTGCGCAAATCCTTTTCCTCGCTAATCCTGAAGGGTTGTTTAGCAACTCCAGGCTTTTTCTGTTTTGTGGCGGAGCCTTTTTCAATGAAATGAACGGTGTTTCCAAGCTTATTATGGATAAACCGGCCTTTGAGCGGCTGCTGAATTTTTATATTCATGAGCTAAACCTGGAACACAATGGGGCAGAGCCTTTGGTGGACTCCATGAACAAAACAGAACTTGGACAAGCATTCCTGGCTATGCTCGAACCAGGCTTGATGCAAACTTTCAGGGAAACACGCATAAGGCAAATCAGAAATAAGATTCAGGCGATAACGCTTAAAAATGATCAGGTTATTCCGGCCAATAAAATTGCATATGCGCTGGGTGAAGGCGCTGACGTAGAAATTCTTGATTTCCCCTTTGGATATTCGCATGAAACGCCATTTCCCCTAACCAATAGTTTGCTATTCCCAATGGTAGACGAAGCATTTGAAAAGGTTTTCAGCAAGGCGGCTCATTTTCTGAGTTGATTGGAAATAATCAGGTACATGAGCAATTTATGATACATAGCTGGAAGTATTCATCCTGAACCAGTCAGATTGTTCACAAAAAAATCGTTAAATAAAGTCCTATAACTACTCTTTTTAAATTTGCGCCTTCCTCTCCTTAATAATTTCCACGCCCGACTGCGATCTCATATTATTAAATGTTATTTATAAATTTTTATAAGCAAGCAGATAAATATGCAAACTTGTTAACTATCTTTGGTTGGAAAAGCGATATTAAGCGTTTGCAAACGAATTAAAATAACATTCGGCTATGGGAAAGATATACGCTATATGCTCATAGACAAAAGTTGGCGCTAATATTTAAAGAAGAAACCGATGCAATTTAAATTCTTCCCATTATCAATACTCCGTTAAAATATCATGCAGCTAATCTTCCGATACTCAGACACTCGTCATATAGCCGACGGTATTTTTCGCAACTCATGTCGATGGCTAACTTTGAAAAAATAAAATCGGTAATAAACTGATTGAAATACATAACCTTAACATCGGTCATTGAAAATGAATCCCTTTCTTCCTTCGGAACATTCAGGTGGTGCAAAGCCTTTGCCATTGATACAGTGGTCAGAGATGCATTCACATGAAAGTGAATTTTGTCTTCACTTCGTGCCTGACAATCTTCAAGCCCTGCAAAGTTTTTTGCATCGCGGAAAAGAAATTCAATCTGATAGCGCTGGCGATAATATCTCAAGATTTTTTCAGGCTTTAGATTCAAATCTGTGGAGAAGAGAATCGCATGAGTTGTCCCGAATCCATTTTGGTCATAGTTCTGTAGATAAACAATCCGGATCAACCGTTCAAGGCTAACACTATAAACAATGCCTGAAAAGATTTCCACACCTTCTGCTTGTTCAAAACAAAAACGTATCCTTCGCCGGTCAATGTTTTTCACATTTACTTTGTCTGCATATTTTCTTTTACGGCCCCTGCCAGTATTCTGTTTGCCGGTAAATTGGTATCTGAGGTTGGCATCATTACGTAGCCTTCCAACAATTTCAAGTTTTGATTGGGAGGTTATGGCATCGATAAAACGGTTCTTCGAAAAGAACGCATCGACAGCCATGTGCCTGATTTGCAATGATTGTATAACGGGGAGCTTATCAAGAATAACTTTGGCATAATGATCAACCATATTTTCACCGGTTTCATTCTTGAAAATTTTGGGTGTTTGAACAGCCTCCAAAGAGAGTGCTGTGCCGTTTTTAACATCAACTACGGCAATCGCACCGATCTCAATCCCTGGCTTTACAGCCTGGTCCTTACCACTCCAAAAACGGCCAACATGCGCAGTCTTTTTTCCGCTTTTTGGCATATAGGAAGGATCAAAGGCCAAAATAAGTTCATTCGAACAACTTTGTTGAATCAGGTTTTTGTTGAATTCCGCCCAGTCAAATGGCTTGCTCATTTGGTTCCGGTATGTCTGTTCAGTATACAAACCATAACGGGCCATATTGATAAAGTTGTATTTGCCGCGAAGTCCCATATAAAGGATCATAAGGTGCAAGATAAATTTTTGTCTGGGTTTGGTAGTCTTGCCAATCTTTGCTATTATTGCAGTGATAAGGCTTTCGGCTTTATTGAGAAGCATCATGTCTTGGAGTTTTGGACGACTACAAAGCAGATGCTTTTCTCGTTTGGCTTCAGCCAATCCTACAGGTTTTTACGAACATGCCATTGTTGAATTCATTGATAAAAAAATTACCGGAGTATTGATTCTTATGAGCTGTTATTCTCCATATAGCCATTGTTAATGTTCTGTTAAATCCCGAACATATAAAACAATCTGCATCTTTAAACGTTACATTTGCAACATCTTAAAACATTATGATCAAACGGACCGGCAATATTGTAATAATGATCCTCCTATTGGTAGCAACTGGTGGCATCCCTGTTACACGGCATTATTGCGGTTCAGAAGACATGTCGTTCTCAGTGTATTCCACACCAAAAGCCTGTTGCAAAGGTCATTGCGACAAATGCCATAATGTCTTTAAATTCTCCAGGGTAAATGACGATTTTGAGGCTGGTTCCTCCATCACCGCTCAATCGCTGACTGAAATAGTCACGCTGCATACATCTTTTTTTATCTGTCTTTCCGAAAACTTACTGATTTCTCCTATTCCTTCAAGTATTAATCAGCAAGATATTTTTATGCTTGAAGCCAGCCATTCGCCGGCATCCCTTGGCAATTTCCGTTGCTGAAATCCTTCATTTAGGGGATAATCCCTCATAGTATTACCATTGTATATTCACTGGCATAGTATTCTTATGCATTGATGATATAGATGGGATGCTATGCTGCTTTTCTCAATTCTCCCGCGTTTCCAATTCATCTGCCGAATTAGTTGTAAGGACATACCAGGTTTAATACTGATGTTCTGACTATAAATGCTTTAAATCACTAATCATTAAATCTAAAACAATGAAAACAATCCTCATTTCATCCCTAAGCGCAATAGCGCTCCTTGCGTTGTTCACTTTTAGCTGCTCCAAAGAAAACAACCAGGATGCAATCAAAGCCGACCTGGCAAAAACGGAAACGCAATTGCTGAAAAGCTACCAGGATGCCAAATCAAACGACGCATTAACTGCAGTTCAAGTCAGTCCCAATGGCCAGTACACTGATCTCCGGGTCATGATGGAAGACAGCCTCTACCACATGAACGATTCGCTTTTCAACCTGCATTACCTTACCTATTGCAAGGAAATGATGGATGGCGACAATATGATGGGCGGAAATATGATGGGCGGAAATACCCTGCACGGCAGTGCAATGATGGCAACCCATACTTTTATGGGCGATACGGCCAAAGTGAATCAATGCAACCGTGATTTAAATACGATCAGGCTTGCTCACCCGGCACATCACCCGGTCAGATAAATGAATATCAACTCATAAATTAAAAAACAATCTGGTAAAAATTAATGAAATGATTAAACACATCAGTCTTGCATTCCTCATGCTGTTTATGCTTGGGAATGCCATTGCCAAAAGTGGCAAAACAGCATCAAATACTCAAAGTTTGTCAATTGATTTTGCGGCACCAATTTCATACACCTGTTCGATGCACCCCGAAATCACCAGCGACAAACCCGGGAAATGCCCTATATGCGGTATGGAACTCGTGCAAAAAGCAGCGTCTCAGTATACCTGTCCCATGCATCCGGAAGTGCTTAGCTCTTCTCCGGGCAAATGTCCGAAATGTGGCATGGCTTTGGAGTTGAAGTCCGCTGCTCCTTACTCCTGCCCGATGCACCCGGAGATTACTTCTATGAAACCGGGCAAATGCTCCATTTGTGGCATGCAACTGCAAAAAACCAAAGCCTCCGGCAATAAAAAGCAAGGTTGCTGTAGCAAGTAATCCGTAAAAACCAGTTTTTCACACGACAGATGGTTAAAATCAATTTAAATTTAGCAAATATTAGAATCTTTCACAATGAAAAAATCAATCTTCATCACCTTGCTGGCAGCAGCATTATTCGTAACTTTAAGTGCTTGTAGTAATTCAACACCCAAGAGTTCTGCTGCCGAATCAAAAGCTGCTGAAAAGGCCATTTATACCTGCACCATGCACCCGGAAGTACGCAGTGATAAACCGGGTAAATGCCCCAAATGCGGCATGGAATTGGTCAAAATGGAAACAGCTGACTCTACTCACACATATCACCAATCCGACACCATGCGCGGTAACTGATATAGATTTTGAATTAACGACTGTCAGGCTGCCTGGGATTGCAGATAGATTGTTTGACAGTCGTTCTTTGATACTAAATTCAGATTGTAGTCACTGAATTAATCATTTAATAATGAATTCATGTTTAACAGACTTGTCAAATACTTTCTCGAAAACCGGTTGATCACCTTTATTTTCCTATTCACATTTGTGGTTCTGGGTATTGTATTTATGCCTTTCAACTGGAAAACTGGTTTCCTTCCCCGCGATCCGATTGCAGTAGATGCTATCCCAGATATTGGCGAAAATCAGCAAATAGTGGCTACCGAATGGATGGGGCGTTCACCCAAAGACATCCAGGACCAGGTAACGTATCCGCTGACCACCTCTTTACTGGGCATTCCAGGCGTACAGACCGTTCGAAGCACTTCCATGTTCGGCATGTCTTTTATCTACATTATTTTTAAAGATAACATCGATTTTTACTGGAGTCGCTCCCGCATTCTCGAAAAACTCAACTCATTGCCTTCCGGCACTTTGCCCACAGGAGTGCAACCGACACTTGGGCCGGATGCTACCGCACTGGGGCAGATTTACTGGTACACCCTCGAAGGGCGCGACCCTAAAACCGGAAAGCCAAACGGAGGCTGGGACCCCCAGGAACTCCGTACTATTCAGGATTTTTATGTAAAATACGGGCTATCCACAGCCGAAGGCGTTTCCGAAGTGGCATCAGTTGGTGGTTTCATCAAGGAATACCAGGTCGATCTGAACCCCGAAGCGCTGAAAGCATTCAATGTATCGGTGATGGACGTGATGAATGCAGTGCGCAAAAGCAATCTCGACATCGGCGCTGAAACGATGGAGTTGAATAATGTGGAATATATTATTCGTGGCCTGGGATATGTCAAAAACCTGGATGATCTCGAAATATCGGTAGTTGCTGTCCGGAATAACGTTCCAGTGCGCATTAAAGATGTTGCGCATGTTGCTTTTGGCCCGGCTACCCGTCGTGGAGGGCTTGATAAAGCAGGTTCCGAAGCAGTTGGTGCGGTTGTGGTTGCCCGTTACGGGTCAAACCCCATGGATGTCATTAATAATGTAAAAGACAAAATAAAAGAGATTGAAGCCGGCTTGCCCCAGAAAATCTTGCCCGACGGCTCGGTTTCCAAAGTAACTATTGTACCTTTTTACGATCGTGCCGGGCTGATCAAGGAAACCATCGGTACGCTCGAATCTGCCCTCTCACACGAAATTCTGATTAGCATCATAGTCATTATTATCCTGGTGATGAACATGAGAGCATCCCTTATTGTCGCCGGCTTGCTGCCCATCGGTGTATTAATGACCTTCATCCTCATGCGGCTTTTCGGTATCGAGGCCAATATCGTGGCCTTATCAGGTATTGCTATTGCCATTGGCGTAATGGTCGACATCGGGATCGTGGATGTGGAGAACATCCTGCGGCATCTGGAAATGCCCGAAAATAAAGGTATCCGAGGGAAAAAATTACTTGATGTCATATATCTGGCAACAACCGAAGTGCGTGCTGCAGTGGTTACATCTATTGCCACGACCATTGTCAGCTTTCTGCCTGTTTTTGCCATGCAGGCTGCCGAAGGGAAGCTTTTCCACCCCCTGGCCTTCACCAAAACATTTGCCCTGTTGTCTGCATTCATTCTCGGCATTGTTGTCCTGCCTACCTTAACCCATGTCTTCTTTTCGATTCATATCGATACGAAGAAAATTCGTAAAATCTGGAATGGCAGCCTGTTCGTTGCGGGTATCCTGTTTATAATTTTCTGGCATACATGGCCTGCACTGGCATTAATTGCCATAGGTATTAATAATCTTCTCGATGATCGATGGCCTGAACAACGAAAAGAATTTCCGAATTATATCAACATTGCCATCACTGTATTGGTAGCAGCCTATTATCTTTCTGTAGAATGGCTGCCCTTAGGCGCTCATAACAGCATATTCACAAACTTCATATTTGTGGCTGGAATTATTGCGGTTATTCTTCTTGCCCTTATGTCAATGGTGCATTATTATGAAAATATAATACGATGGGCATTGGCAAACAAGCTAAAGTTCCTGATTATTCCGGCAGTTACCTTGTTTTTCGGTTTGTTGGCCTGGCAGGGTGTAGATAAAATATTCGGCTTCATTGCCACGGGTGCTGAAAAAGCAGGCTGGAAAAGTTTCAGGCAAACAGCTCTATGGCAAGCTCCTGTAAAAACCTTTCCTGGAACCGGCAAGGAGTTTATGCCTTCACTCAACGAAGGTTCGTTCCTGCTCATGCCCACCAGTATGCCGCATTCCAGTATCGAAAAGAACCTGGAATATATAGAAACTCTCGATAAACGGCTATCGGCCATCCCTGAAGTGGAGGTTGCCGTTGGCAAATGGGGCCGAGTAAACTCAGCGCTCGACCCGGCTCCTGTACAAATGTTCGAGAATACGATCAATTACCGTTCCGAGTACATTCTTGACGAAAATGGTCAGCGCATGCAATTTAAAGTGGACAGAGATGGAAACTTCATTTTAGATAAAGAAGAAATAATAAAGGAAATAGATGGAAATGCAATAGAAATAAATGGAAATATAGTAGAAACAAATAGCATTCAGGAGATTAGATATAATCGGAAGGATGATAAATTTTTGTTACAAACAACTAACAACAAGGCTGAAATCACTGAGTACCGAAAAGACAATTTATTTCAATTTATTTCTAAGAATTTCAACTTAT